>CAJQRN010000061.1 GCA_905612295.1 uncultured Candidatus Nitrosopumilus sp. | reverse complement strand
AAATTAATTTTAAAATCAATTCAAGCAGATTCAGGTAAAATTATTTTTGAAAATCAAGAAATTGATAATCAAAATGTAAACATAAAAAAAATTAGGATGGATTGTCAAATGATTCACCAAGATCCATATGATTCAATAAATCCTAGAATGAAAATAGCAGACATAGTGCTAGAGCCACTAGAAATTCACAATATTGGAAATAAAAAAGAAAGAGATAGAAGAATGATTGAAGTGTTGGAAGAAGTTAAACTAGAGCCTGCCAAAGAAATTGCCAAAAAATATCCACATATGTTGTCAGGAGGTCAAAGACAAAGAGTGGTATTAGCAAGAGCACTAGCATTAAAACCAAAAATAATACTAGCAGATGAACCAGTTTCAATGCTAGATGTGTCAATTCGAGCTGAAATGCTTGAATTAATGAAGGAATTACAAAAAAAATACAACATTTCATTTATTTACATCACTCATGATTTAGCAACTGCAAAATATTTTGGTCAAAGAATTGGAATTTTGTACTTAGGAAAAATTGTAGAAACAGGTCCAATTAACGAAGTATTAGAAAATCCAAGACATCCATACACTCAAGCACTAATAGATGCTATTTCAGAACCAAATCCAAATAATTTACATATGAAAAAAGAAATTAGGATTAAAGATCCGCCAGATGTAGATGAGTTTGAAGGATGTAGATTCAAACCAAGGTGCATATACGCAATTGAAAAATGTAGTAAAGAACCAGATTTAGAAAAAGTTGGCGATAATCATTATTCTGCATGTTATGTTAAATTAGAACAATCTGATTGATTTGTGTAGTAAAATAATAAATTTACTGTCAAGGGATAAAGGGATGATAGAAACATCATAAGAATAAAAATCGTGATTGAAAGATGGCGAAATCTTCCAATCACTAAAAAATTGAAAGAAATTGCAGAATACAATTTCATTTCAAAATTCTAACTATGCTATTCATTTTAGATATATAAATCTCAGAAATAAAATTAAACCTTGAATGGTTGTAGTTTGTGAGTATGATTTTGGAATCTCTCCATGATTAGTTTTTCATTTTTTAATACTTCCAAGTCTTTCAATACATCGTCAATGAATTTTTGAATACTGTATACCCTTTTGTTTCCAACACTATGAGGTAAAAGTTTCAATGTTTGTTGGTACTTTACTCGAGTCATGAGCATAAATGGTCTATCTAATAATTCAGTTTGAATATAATCTAACAATTCTTCTCCTGTTCTTGTCAATATTCCAATTTTTGTTGCAATAGAATAATCTAGACGTTTCATTTCTTTTTTTGCAATTTCTTTATTCAAGTCAAAAGTAGCCATCATAACATCAAATTGATTATTACTTGGTGCCTTATCGATTCGCCTATACTGAATTATGTAGCCATCTGTTTTAGTTTCCAGATAACCTAAATCCAATAGTTCCTTTATTGCAGGAATTATGCCTGATTTACTCCCATGTACGAGCCTACAAAGATCATTTGTGGTAATCCATTCAGCAGTAAAAGCCAATATTCTATCATCATAGGTTCCTGTCAAGCGGTATTCTCTAGAAGACCATTTATTATATTAGTATACTAACTAGATTTTACAGAAGGCATTCGTTTATCTTTATACGTAACAACATGTGAAACTCCATTTTTTGGAAAAACACCGTAAATTAATTTAGCTTTTTGAATTACAGAGTCTTTTAAAGATACCATGATAAATTGACTTTCCTTAGATCTTTCTTCCAAGATTGTAGAAAGTCTTTCAGCGTTTGGTGCATCAAGGTGAGCATCAACTTCATCAAACAAATAGAACGGAGAAGGTTTGAGTTTTTGTAACGCAAGTACAAATACAATTGCAGCAAGTGTTTTCTCACCTCCACTAATTGAAGTGGACTCTCTTTTGGGCTTATTTGGAAATTGAATTAAATATGAAATTCCAGAATTAAATATATCATCTTCATTTTGTAACTCCAACCAAGCATGGCCACCAGTCATTTTATTAAAAATTAATCTAATTTCTTTATCAACTTTATCAAATGCATCAAGGAACGTTTGTCGTTTATCTCTTTCAATATTCTCTATGAAGGCAACAATTGAATTTCTTTCTTCTTCCAGGGAATTCTTTCTCGTAGACATAGATCTATATCCATATGAGACTTCAAGGTATGTTTCAGGAGCTTTTGCATTTAATGCACTAAGGGAAGTTAATTCAGAATTCAACCCTTGAACAATGGTTTCAACGTCAAATGTCTCCATGTTCTTATCAAATCCAAATGCGGAAAGAATGTGCTGCAGTTTAACTTCATTTTCAACTAAATCACGTAAATCACGAGTTAATGAATCAGATTGACGCGTTAAATTATTAATTTTAGTAGTATGTGATTTATCATTTTCAGATAAAACTTTTAATTTATCATCTATTTCTTGAACTTCTCCAATGGAAGAACCAGAAGTTGAAATTAAAACCTGTTCT
The DNA here is from genome assembly GCA_905612295.1 of uncultured Candidatus Nitrosopumilus sp. Taxonomy (GTDB): domain Archaea; phylum Thermoproteota; class Nitrososphaeria; order Nitrososphaerales; family Nitrosopumilaceae; genus Nitrosopumilus. The sequence continues at coordinate 6,592 of CAJQRN010000061.1, read as the reverse complement.
TTCTCTCTTAATTTTTCCAAAATTTGTCTTTTAGGGTCTTTTTGTTTTTCTAAGTCTTGAATTTTTGTTTCAACTTCCAAATATTCAGAATGTAATGAATCTTCTTCATCATTTAATCTACTGACTTGTGATTTTTCACGATTATCCTGAGTTTGCATTGCAGTTAGCTGTGAAGATTTATCTCTATATTCATTCATGATTGTGGTAAACTGTTTTTCAATATCAGATTTTTTACTATTCATTTTTAATAATTCACTTGCAATTCTAGTTTGTTCTCCACTAGCATAATTTTGCTCAACAATTGTAATTCTATCAAGTAATGATTCAACATGAGACTCATTGGTAGAAACTTCAGATTCAATAATATTATTTCTTGAAGTTAAATCAGAAATTCTTGTTGTCAATTGATCTTTCATAATTTTTGCAGAATTAATTCTAGACTTAAGATTAGAATAATTTTCAGTTGCAGATGTAAAATTATTTTCAGATAGAGAAAGACGGTCAGAATAAGATTGGATGGAATCATCTAATTTTTTTAAAGAATGTTTTTTCTTTAACATATATTTTTTAATCAAACTAATTGATTGGAATAATCCATCAATGTCACTACTCATAGAAATTAGTTTTGTAAGTTTAGAAATTTTTGAATTAATATCAATTACAACAGTACCATTTTTAGCTTCAAAATATTCACCGCTAAGAGTTACAGATTTGTAACCTAATTGGGATAAATTATAGGCAGATTCACGGCTTTCAGTTAGAATAATATTTCCAAAAAGGAATGTTTTAAGTGCAGAATATACATCATCAGCAGTTACAAAGTCAGATAATATGCCAATTATTCCAGGCTCCTTAGGTAAGGTAAGTTTGAATTTTGGAATAGCGTCAAGAGGTATTATTTTTAATTTTGGAAGTTTTTTAGTTCTTGCAACCTCAGCAATTCCAAGTAATGTTGCAAAATCTTTTACAACTATTGCCTTTATCCAATCAGAGCTAACTGCAAGAACAGAACGCTCATATTTTTTATCCCAAGAAATCATTTCATAAACTAATCCATCAATACCCAACTTGTCAGCATCCTCTTTTAATTTTGCAACAGTATAGTCCTCATGCATAAAACCTTTTACAGTTTTAATTTTTGATTCATATTGATTTGCAGCTTTATCAGATTTTTCTAAAATAAATCCCAACTCATCCATATCAGTATTAATTTTTAATTTTCTAGTTTTTAATTTTATAATTCTAGATTTTAATTCAGAAATACTAGCACTGTGGTTATTTGTTAAAGATTCTAATTTAGATTCTATACCAGTTAATTCTACAATATCTTTTTCCAATTGAGTGAACTTTTCAGAGTTTGATTTTATTTTTAATATAGATTCATCTTTTTCATTTTGTACTTTAGAAAGTTTTAGTTTAACATCATTCAATTGGCCTGTAAGAGTTTTAATTTTACTATCAATTTCAGATTGCTTTGCTGCTGCTTCAGATTGTTCGGTAAGAATTTTATTTCTACCCAAATCAATTATTTCTAAATCAGTGTTAATTTTATTTTTTTGTTCATTTGTAGATTCAATAGAATCTTGTACTTCTCGAATTTTAACATCAATGTCTTGTCGTGCAGTGCTGATATCACCTAGTTCAATTTTAATTTCAGGGATACGTGTGTTGATTTGTTCAAGTCTTTTCTTTGATGCGGATATTGCACTATTGTCAATTTCATATTGTTCCATTGCAGAACTAATTTCAACATCAAGTGAAGCCTTTGCCTGACTATAATCATTTGCAGATTTCATTAATGTGGATTTTTCAGCATCCAAAACAGTAATTTCACCCCTCAAAACAGTTCTTTCACCATCAAGGGAGGTCATTTCTTGACTTAATTCATCTAATGTTGTCTCTTTTGCAGATTTTTTGGCAGATATTACTTTCATTTTATTAGCAGCGGCTATTGCTTTGTACCTATTTAGTTCACGCTCTAAAATATCATGTCGTAATTTTTGATTTCTTTCTTCTTCAAGTTCATCAATCCGTTTTTTAATTTCACCCATTTTAGCAAGTGCAATTTCAAGTCGTCTGTCTGCTTCATCAAGTTGTTTAATTGATTCAGATTTTTTCTCATCAAAATATGAAAGTCCAATTAAATCTTCAATTGTTTTTCTTTTTTCTTCAGATGTAAATTCAGATATCCTAGTTACAGTTCCTTGTTGAACAGCATTAAGTTGTCCCAAACCAGCATTTGCCATGTCAAGCAAATCAAGAATATGGCTTCGTTGTGTTTTCTTTTTATTTAGATAGTAGGTGTTTTCGCCAGATTCATCTAACTCTCTAGTTATCTCAACTACATCAGAATCAACAGGAATTTTTCTGTCAGAATTATCAAAGTGTACACTTGATCGTGCCATTTTGGGTCCACGACGAGCCCCTTCAATATCATGAATTAAAGATCTTAGTTTATCAACTCGCATTACTTTGGGTTTGTTTTCACCCATTGCAAAAATTATTGCATCTAAAATATTACTTTTACCAGATCCGTTTGGACCAGAGATCGATACAAGTCCAGGTTCAAACTGAACTGTAGTATTTGTAAATCCAAATGATTTGAAACCAAAGATCTCTACTTTTTTTACATGTACCAATAGAGATCAGTTCTAACTAGATAGGATAATCGATGCTTAACAATTTTTGTTGACTCTATTGATTAATTTTTCTTGTTACATTATGAAATTTTTCGTAGTGGAGGTAATTATGAAATAACTTATAAAAAAATTATGAAATTAAAATGAGCCTAAATATAATTACTAAGAATATAATTAAAACATGCATGACAAAGGTCGGGTTAATTCAAACAAGATCGTATGAAAACAACAAAAAAGGAATTGAAAATGTATCAAAATTATTAGAAAAATTAGGCAGAATAGAAACAGAGATCGTTTGTCTACCAGAACAATGGCTTCCAAACAATCAGATTGAAAATTACGATCAAGAATTTTTTGAATTTAAAAAAATTGCAAAAAATTATTCAATGACAATAATTCCAGGCGCATTTTATGAAAAAAATGGAAAAAAAATATCAATTAATTCACCAATTATAGGGCCAGAGGGAGAAATAATTGGAAAACAAGAAAAAATTCACCCGTATGACTATGAAAAAGAGACAGTTGAGCCAGGAACTGAAGCCAAAATTTTCAACACATCATGTAAATTTGGAATAATGATATGTTATGACACGGTTTTTCCAGGCGTAGCAGACACATTAACCAAAAAAGGAGCAGAAATCATATTTTCTCCAAGTAGAATTGTAAAAGAAGGAATTGAGCCATGGAAAATGTATGTTCAAGTAAGATCTTTAGAAAACAGAATCCCCATCATTGCGCCAAATGTTGAAAATATTAGATTTGGAGGAAATAGCCTCATAGTCGAACTAACAAAAGAAGAAAAAATAGTAAAAACTAGAATAAGTGAACTAAATGGAGAATGTGAGGAATCAGTAAATATTACATTTTCAAATTATCAAGCAATTAGAAAACAAAGGGTAGAAGATAAGAATAATTTTGAATAATTATTCATTTGCAACAAACTTTTCACAGTCAAACTTTGCCTGAACATCAGAAGTTTGTTCTATAGGATGTTTCATCAAATATGCACTAGCAGGTTTAATTGGACCACCAATTTTTCTGTCAAGAGCAATTTTTGCCAATCTAATTGCATCTATTACAATACCAGCAGAATTAGCTTTATCATCAACTTCTAAACGAACTTCCATATTGTATGGTTGATTTGCCCATTGACGACCTTCAATTCTCATAAACATTAATTTTGTATTACCTAAAAATGGAATAAAATCAGAAGGCCCAACATAAATTTGATCATCAGGTAATCTTTCTTTTAATTGACTTTGTACACTTTCAGTTTTAGAAATTTTCTTAGAAATTAGTCTATCTTGTTCTTTCATATTTAGAAAATCAGTATTTCCACCTACGTTAATTTGATATGTTGAATCAATTTTTGTTCCTCTATCACTACATAATTTAGCTAAAGTTCTATGAACAATAGTTGCACCAACTTGTCCTTTAATGTCATCACCAATACATGGAATATTTTTTTCTTGGAATTTTTTTGCCCAGGTTTCATCAGATGCGATAAAGGATGGAATACAATTAACAAATGCAGTATTAGTATCAAGGCACACTTGAGCCCAAAATTCAGTTACTTTATCAGAACCTACAGGAAGGTATGAAACAATAATTTCAACACCAGTATCTTTGATTATTTGTTTTGCTTCAATAGTAAGTTGTTCAATAGTTTTAGTACTAGTAAGAGGATTAATTTTATTTTCAACCCAAATTCCAACACCATCAAGTAAAGGACTTTCATAGATCATTGCATCAGTTTTTGGCATGTCACCTTTTGCAATCCAATCAACCATGTTAGGAGATTCATAAATTGCACTCATCAAACGGGTTCCAACTTTATTTTCAGCAACATCAAAACCGCAAACAAAATCAATGTCATGAATACCATACCCAGCTAATTTATCGTGAATAATTCCTGTAACCTCTTGAGAAGGGTTTTTGTTGTAATATTCAATACCCTGAATTAGTCCAGAAAAACAATTACCAATACCAACTAATCCAACTTTAATTCTGCCAGTCATGGTTAATCTAACAAAATAAGGCGGTTTAAAGTTTTCTTAAATAAATTAAAAAACCTATTATTCAATGTAAAATACAGCAAAACTATGACATCATCTGAAATAATAATTAAAGAATTTAAAAAATTTAATTTGGAAGGAGGTTATCTAATAGATGGTTTTCCATCAGTAGGTTTTAGCAGCGCAATTGCAACAGAATCAATGATAAATACATCACAGTTTGAATTAGGAGGCATAATTGATTCAAAAATATTTCCACCAATTAGCGTCATAAAAGAAGGTAAACCAAATTATCCATCAAGAATTTTTATCAATGAAAATTTGAAGGTAGGAATATTTTCATCATATCTTAATTTAGATCAATCACTGCATAGGCAAGTATCAGAATCAATGCTAGAATGGTCAAAAAAACATAAAATTAAATTAATTGTAAGTAGTATTGCAGTAAAATCAGAAAAAGAAAATTCTCAAATGATGGGAGTTGGAAGTACAGACTCAGCTAGAGAAAAAATTAAAGAAGCAGGATTGAAAGTTTTAGATCATGGAACCATACCAGGAATACCAGGAGTATTACTAAATGAAGGAAGCATTACAAATCAGGATGTAATTGTAATAATTTTTAATACAACGGGAGAAGGCCCAGATTTTAAATCAAGTGCAGAACTTTGTCTTGCAATGTCAAAATTAATTCCAGGCGCATCATGTGATATTCCATCATTACAAAAAGAAGCTCAAAAAGCTGAAGCTGTAATAAAAGAAACTCAAGAAGAATCAACTCATCTAAAAGATTCAATGTACAGATAGATTTTTTTTAATACAGGCATAAGGTAATTAAAAAAAATGGATCAGATAATAGAATTTGCAGTACTAGTAATAGTAATTTCAGCATCAGGTGTTATGGCACCAGGGCCATTATTTGCAGCAAATATCACATATGGTTTAAGGGAAGGAGTAAAATCAGGTATTAAAATTGCAATTGGTCATTCAATTGTAGAATTACCATTAGTAATTTTATTAGGAGTTGGAGTATTTTCGTTAGAAATATTTCCTGAATTTAGAACAATTATCTCAATTTTTGGTGCAATTACATTATTTGTATTTGCAGCTATGCAGATTAAGACAATATTTACAAAAAATAATCTTATTTCAACAAAACCAAAACATGGCCCAATAATTACAGGGATTTTGCTTAGTGCCCTAAATCCATTTTTTATCATATGGTGGTTAACAATAGGATTCAAATTAATTTCAGATGCCATGTTAGTATGGGCATTTACGGGGATACTAATTGTATTTGTATTACATATTTGGATGGATTTTGCATGGCTAGGAATTGTTGCATTTCTGGCATCAAAAAGTGTCAAAATAATTTCAAACAGAAATTATAAAATAATATTATTAGGATTAAGTGTGATACTAATTTACTTTGGAATTACATTCTTAACAGACATATTTTGAACCGCAAACTAAAATTTCAAATGTAGGATTAAAAATGTCATTAAACAAATTAATGATTTAAAAATACTTTACAAAATTTAGGATTAGAGGTCTTTCATAAATTAATATTTATTCAAAATAGATATTCTTTCTACAACATAAAAAGAACTTAATAAAATAACCGTAACAATAAAAATTATAAAAATAGTTAAAACAGTATTTGTTAATTATTCTTTTGAAATATCAATTTCCATATTAGAAACTTTACGTTCTTTTCCATCCTGTGATGTAAGCAACTCAGAAGAAATTCTAACATCGCTAATTACAAATCCAACTGCATCCATTCTTTTAGCAATCATTTGTGAAACATCAACTGCTTGTGTAATTCGCTTGCCTCTAGCTTTTATTGTAATTGTAGGCCTAGTTGAAAGTTGAGTTAATGTTGCAGAAACATAATCCATTATTGGTTTAGTTCCAATAAAAATAACATTACGTTCTTCA
>CAJQRN010000060.1 GCA_905612295.1 uncultured Candidatus Nitrosopumilus sp. | reverse complement strand
AACAAGGCAAGTATGGTGAAGCAGTATCGTGTTATGATAATATAATTAAACTGGATCCTGAATATGGGGATGCGCATTACAACAAAGGTATTGCATTATTTGATCAAGGATTATTTGAAGAATCCAATAAGTGCTATGATAAAATAATCAAAATTGATCCTACACACAAAGAGGTATGGTTAAACAAAGGTGTTAACTTGTTCATGCTTGAAAAATACGAAGAATCTATAGAATGTTATGATGAATCAATTAAGATAGATTCTAAAGATGATATGGGATGGTCAAACAAAGGTGAGTCGCTAGTCCGTCTAGATAGATATGAAGAAGCTATGGCCTGCTACAATGAATCAATTAAGATAAATGATAAATCAGCATATGTTTTGTTTATGAAAAGTAAATTATTATTTGATTTAAAAAAATATGAAGAATCTATACAGTTTTGTGATAAAGCGATAAAGATAGACTCCGAAAATTCAGAGGTATTATTTTGTAAAGGTAATTCGTTGAAATCTTTAGGTAGAGATGAGGAAGCACAACAATGTTTTAGAAAAACAAAAGAGTTAGAAAAATAAAAAATTACAAAAAAAGTTAGATTAAAAGACTTCCTTTGGACGATATTCACCAAACACTTCTCTGAAAGTATTGCTAATTTCACCAGTTGTAGCAAATGCTTTTGCAGCTGTAACTATGTAGGGCATAAGATTTTCTTCAGTGTCAGCAGCAGCTTGCATTGCAGACAATGCTTTTTCTAATTTTTTAGAATCACGATCTGAACGTAATTTTTTGAGTGCTTTCTTTTGCTGAATTTCAATTCTACCATCAATTCTAAGTAAATCAGGCTGTTGTTCTTCTTCAGAATATTTATTGACACCAACAATAATTCTATCCCCGCTATCCGTTTCTTTTTTGAGACGATATGCATTTGCTCTAATTTCAGATTGGAAAAATCCTTTTTCGATTGCTTTGACAGAACCACCCATTTTTTCTACTTTCTTCAAATATTTCCAAACGTCAGCCTCAATTTGGTCACATAATTCTTCAAGATAATATGAGCCAGCAAGAGGATCAGCGGTCTTTGTAATTCCACTTTCATGTGCTACGATTTGTTGAGTTCTAAGAGCAATTTTTGCAGATTCCTCAGTTGGAAGTGCAAGTGCCTCATCTCTAGAATTGGTATGAAGTGATTGAGTGCCTCCTGCAACTGCAGCCATTGTTTGAATTGCAACACGTACAATGTTGTTATTTGGTTGTTGTGCAGTTAATGATTCACCACTAGTTTGGGTATGAAATTTTAATTGTAAGGAGCGAGGGTTTTTTGCACCAAATTTTTCTTTCATAATTTTAGCATATACTTTTCTTGCAACTCTAAACTTTGCAACTTCTTCAAAGAATTCTATAGTGCAACAAAAGAAAAAGGATAACCGAGGTGCAAAGTCATCAATTTTTAATCCTTTATCAATACAAGTTTGAATATATTCAATAGCATTTGCTAAAGTAAATGCAACTTCTTGAGTTGCAGTGCAACCAGCTTCTCTCATATGATATCCAGAAATTGAAACAGGATACCAAGAAGGAACTTTTTCTGCACAATATTCAATCATGTCACCAATTAGTCGCATAGAAGGTTCTGGCGGATAAATGTAAGTATTTCTTACAATGTATTCTTTCAAAATATCATTTTGTGTAGTTCCACGTAGTTCATGACTTTTGAAGCCTTGAGATTCACCAACTGCAATATAATATGCAAGTAATGTTGATGCACTAGAATTAATCGTCATAGACGAACTGACTTTACCAAGAGGAATACCATCAAAAGCGGTTGCCATATCTTTAATGGATGTAATTGAAACACCAACCTTTCCAACTTCACCCTCAGATTGTGGAGAATCAGAATCATATCCAATTTGAGTAGGCAAATCAAATGCCATACTAAGACCAGTTTGACCTTTTTCAAGCATAAATTTGAATCGTTCATTAGTTAATTTTGCATCACCAAATCCAGAATACTGTCTCATGGTCCAAAATCTTTCACGGAACATTCCAGGATGTATGCCTCGAGTAAAAGGATACTTTCCAGCATCTTCAGCAGGTTTCTTCTTTGGAGATTTTTGATAAATGCGTTTTACAAGGAATGTGGAATCAGTAAATATTTTCTTTTCAGGAACTTTTAATTTTACAGATTTTTTTGCAACCATAATATCACTTTAACAAAGATTTTGTAAGTTTGTCACCGACAGTAAAAGGATCTAGTGTCTTTAATTGTAATTTTTTAATATAAGTTGAGAAAGTTTTATCAGATTCTAGCATTTCATCAACCTTTTTCTTGATGTTATTTAAAACAATGTCTTTCAGTTCTGCTTCAAATCGCTCTAAATCTTTTTCAACTTTGAATTTATTTTTTATGAGCATCATATCTTTTAGAGTTTTTGCAAAAACAGCAATGCCAGAATTTTTTTTGACAGAAGTTTTCAAAATTGTAGGATTTCTTTTAGAATCTCCAATATAGTCACGTACTGCATCAAAGAGTTGGTTTGTTCCAGCAAGATCACTTTTGTTTACTACATAGATATCGCCAATTTCAGTTAAACCAGCTTTAATGGTTTGAATGCTATCGCCAGTATTTGGATTAAAAACAACTACAGTGATATCAGCAATATTAGATATTTCTACTTCAGTTTGTCCAGCCCCCACGCTTTCAATAATTATAGGATTGAATCCAGCATATTCTAAAATTCGAATACTATTTCGTAATGAATGTGAAACAGCACCAGTTGCACCCCTAGATGCAATACTTCGAATATATGTTCCAGAATCAGTAGATTCAGTCATTCTAACCCTATCACCCAAAATTGCTCCACCTGTAACATGACTAGTAGGGTCAATTGCCAATACAGCAGGCTTTGTACCTAATTTTTTGAGGGAGATTACAGTTTTGTTAATCAGAGAGCTTTTCCCAGCTCCTGCAGGTCCAGTAATTCCAATTATGCTAGACTTGCCAGAATCTTTAAAAATTTTTTTTAGTAACTTTTTTGTTTCTTTTGGATCATTTTCAACAATAGTAATTGCTTTTGCAATTGCTCCACGTTTACCTTTTTTTAAATCAGAAAGTAAATCCACCATACAATGAGTTTTACAGAGTACAATAAAATCTTGTTTATGATCTAAGGAGTAGAATAGATAGTGTTTGAAGAAGGGTCGTTTAGTGCATGAATCTCAGTTTTTAATTGAACGTGTCCAAATTCCTCATGCTCAATTTCCATAACTATAGGGTGAATTTCCCAACCATATTTTGGTATATTTGGAAATTGAATAATTTCAATAAATTCTGAATCAGAAAATGTTTTTTGAAAAGAAGTCTCCATTCCAAGGATTTCAAGTGTAACAGAATTTGTTTTATCAGATTTATCAAGATATGAAACTTCAACATATCCAGCATCATAATAAATTGCATTTATCTTAAAATTTTCACGAAGAGGATCCTTGTCATCAGTTGCACCTCCAGTTAAAAAAACAAGTGCCAAGATTGTAAAGACTCCAAGAACTAATGGAGGTCCTAATTTTTTAGCCATGTTTAAATTCTTTTTTCATACTTCTAAGAAATTTAGAATTTATTCGAATTCTTTCTAAAGTTTGAGTTTGAGTTCTTTCAGTTCCAGGAGTAGGGTTATTTTTAAAAAATAGTTTAATTTCTTTTTCCATAGAGTCATCAGCTACACCAACAATACTAGCTACAATTCTATTAAATAATGGATTTCCATGTCCAACTTTTTTATTAATTTTTTTCCAATTTTTATTCAACCATTGCCATAAGACTTTATCACCATAAGGATTTCCAGCAACTTTCATTATTGGTAATTGCATATTTTGAGAACGAACGTCAGGTGTTTGTGAGAAATCAAGTGTTTTAACAAGTAACTTTTTATCTTGAAATCCACACATTGCGCCTAGGAAACGGAGTTTTTGTTCCATTGTTTTTGCATTTGTATATAATTTCTTTAATTCATCAAAGGTTTTTGCATTTCCATTCCAAGCTGCAATTGAACAAATTGTTTCAGTTAAATCAGGAGATAGAGAATCAGGTTGTTTTAAGAATTTTTTATATTTTGCCAAAGCCACTTTAGTAACATCATCATCATTCATTTTTCCTAAAACAGCGATTGTGAATGTACGTAGTAGTGCATCAGTATGTTTATCAGATTTTTTAGGTTCCCATCCTAATTTTGACAATATTTTTCTGAAATAATTAACAGTGTAACTTTTAATTTCTTCTACAAACGGTTCATCAAATGCACGAAAATATAATGACGCCAAATTATGTGCAACATTAACTGATGCCAAATAACTATCTTCATCAAAATATGCATCAGAAAAGTCAAGGTAATTACGAACTTTTTCATCGCCAGAAACACAAAGAGAAAATAGATCATTTTGTATTGCCCATCTATCAATTGGAGGAATACGTTTTGAATCAACTAACATTTTAAGATCAAGTAAGATTCCTTCATCATATTTTACACGATAGAATCCTTTTCTACCATAATTTGCAACAAAGCCAACTGTATCTTTAGGTAGTTTTACTGACATTGATTTTTTAGAGAAGAGTTTTTTTGTTGTTTCTTTTTCTAATCCCAAAGATAATGGAATAGACCACAAACCTTTGCTAAATTTTTTGGTGTGTTCTAGTAAGTATCGTTTCTGTGTAAGTTTCAAATTATCACCATCCTGGTTAATTTCAACTACAGGGAAACCAGGTTGTTTTAGCCAGGTGTTGATCATTGAAGTTACAGGCATGTTTGATGCTTTACCAATAGCATCCCACAAATCTTGACCTTGAGCATTTTTATATTTAAAATCAGAAAGATATTTTTTTAATCCTTTTTGAAAATTAGGCTCTCCAACATAGTTTTCCAACATACGTAGCACACATCCACCTTTATCATAAGAAATTGCGTCAAAAATTTCGCGGATTTCAGCTGGAGAGTTTACTTTGACGTCTATCGGATGTGTTGTTTTTAATGAATCAAGGCTCATTGCAACATTCATGGCATCTTCAACAAATTGATTCCATAAATCCCACTCAGGGTAAAATTTGTCAACAAATTTTGTGGCCATAAAAGTTGCAAAACTTTCATTGAGCCACAAATCATTCCACCATTTCATTGTCACAAGATTTCCAAACCACATGTGTGCAATTTCATGAGAAATT
>CAJQRN010000059.1 GCA_905612295.1 uncultured Candidatus Nitrosopumilus sp. | reverse complement strand
GTTTTCTGAGAATTATTTTTTACAAACAATTTTCAATTTAGTTATTCTAATTTTATATAACAAAACTCTGTTCTAGTTTCTTGTATTTACCACTAGCAATCAACTCAGGGATATAATAATTAAAAAAAATCCTAATCCTTAATGACTTGGAAAACTTCGTTACTGATTTTATTTGCAACAGTAATGGTTGCTTTCGTACCTCTTTCTGCATATGCTACAGTTGAAGATGGTAATTTGAAAAAAATTACATCTGATGGGCAATATGAAATTGGTATGACTTGGCAACCTGCAGGACCTATAGAGCCAGGAATTGACTATCTCTTTAATTTTGAGGTACGTGAAGGTATGACCCAGAAAAGCATTGATAATGCATCATTTAATTTTGACATTGTAAAAAATGGAATAGTTACTGATAGCACATCAACAAATACTGGAACAATCACACAAACAATTTCCTTTGACACTCCCGGAATAGTTAATCTAATGTTGACTGATGTTAACGCATCAACACAACAAGTTGATTTTACTATGCCAATAGGAACTGAAACATCAACAAAAGATGGAATATCATTCATTAAAAAGAACTACAATACAGAACCAAAAATTTACTTTTGTGGTAACTCTAAAGATCTAAAGACTTGCCTTAAAAAACAAATTACTGGTGATGCAAACTGGTTTGGTAAAGTAACTATCATGATCTATGCACCTGGTTGGAATACTGACTCTGATAAAAGAGATTCAATTGGAAACACTGCAGAATCTGCACTTACAATTGTATCCCGTGGAGATGGTAATACCAATTTTGAAGTAGGTACATGTAGTAATGGATTAATTGAAACTGGAACCGACACTGGTGTCTTTTATGGACGCCTAAAACTTAGTGCCTCAGATCACGACGTCAATAATGACGGCATACTAGACACTAAACTTGGTGGAACCAGTTGCAAGAACTCTCCATTTGATGAATATGCAAAAGTTGAAACAGGTAGAGATGGTGCAGTCACTGTTAACTGGGAATACAATCCAGAAGACAACAAGATTGTAAGTAATACCATAACATATGGGTGGAATTTAGCCACAATCAAATTCCTAGAGGATGAATACCCAATGAACAGTGAGGTTCAATTCAAACTCAAGGAGAAAGATTTGGGTGATATGCCAAAAGACAAACTCAAATTAACTTTTAGAGTTTGGTCTGATAGTGATATGGCCGGTATAACCGTTGAGGCTACACAGGACAAGAACTACAAACACAAGAAACCATACCACTTCAACATACAAGATTACGATGAATCAAATGGTGATAACTTGTTTGCACAAGAAGGAGATACCCTATATGTTGAATACGTTGATACAACATTACCTAGAGTTGGACCTAATGGAGAATTAAACTCTAAAAGTGACACTCTTGATATTATTGGAACAACCTCTGTAACATCTGGATACCCATACATCACACTTCGTTGATAAAATCAGAACGCAAATAATACAAACAAAAGACCCCCTGATTTTTCTACTTTAACTAGTAGAGAATCTTTTTTTTATTTTTATAAATTAAATTTTATGTGACTCATGATGAATTAACTTATATTTTTTGAATATTACTATGAGTAATGAAAACTGAAAAAGAAATTGAGGACTTTAGGAAAGACATAGAGCAAAGATTAGAAAATGCATCTAAATTACCTGATCCTATGACTGCCATGAATTATTATCAAGGTGCACTTCGAACACTTGAATGGATGACTACGGGACAGGATATTTGAGAATTATTTCTGAGTAATTCTAAGCACTATTCCAATTACCATAAAAATAATCATAAAGTATGATGACATTACTGTCCATTGAGTAATCGTGCCTAATTCTAAATCATTTAATAATAAACTTGTGGATAATACCACAAATATTATTCCAACTACCAATGTGATGTTTCTAATTATATTTTTTTTATTGAGAATACCCATGATGTTTATTTAAAATTAAATTATTTATTCCAATGTATTTTCTAATTTACGCCGCTGCGTCTTTTAACTTCTGGTGTTTTTTCTGTTGTTACACCGTTACTAAAATTGTCTAGTTTTACTTTATTTTCTTCCATTTCTTTTTCGGTCCAATCGCGAACAAATTCATCTGTGATATTTGTAAAATTTTTACACTTTTCGCAAAGCCATAATGCGTCCCTCTCTCCTGGAAATGCAATAGGCAATCTTCTTCCATTGCATTCCTTACATAATAACGGCATAATTTTATCTAATTTCACTTCTATTTGTACTCACATATTTTGTTTATTTTTTTAATTTATTCCAAAACTTAATGAACCAAATAATATTTTATTTAATATGGATAAATTTTGGAAAAAGTACACTGATTCCGTATTCTCTGGCAAGAGCATGATTGTTCTTGTAGTTGGTGGATTAATTGCTGGTGGAATTTTAGCTCTTCTAAGATAAATTATTTATTTCATTATGATTGCAGACTTGTTAGTGTTAGTAGAATTGCCCCTATTACCATCACAAATATTCCTAAAATAAGACCTTTGGAAATCATGATTATTTTATCTGAACAAATTATCTAAATCTATCTTATGTATAATTACTATTTTAGTCACAAATAGATGTGCCTGAACTATTTTTCTTATTCTTTATTGATCAATATGTAGTATTTTACACAGGGAACACATAAAATTCCTAAATTTTGTTTTTTGTTTATACTTTGATTGAATATATTGAAAAAAATTACATAGAAAAAAATTCTGTAGAAAAACGAGATTATCAAATCAATCTTGCAAATCAGGCAATGAATGAAAACTGTGTTGTTGTTTTACCTACTGGTCTTGGAAAAACTACCATTGCATTACATGTAATTGCTGAATATTTATCCAAGGATTCATTTGGAATTTTATTTTTAGCTCCTACTCGAGTTTTAGTAAATCAACACTTTGAGTTTTTAAAAAAAAATCTAACTATTGATGATATAACATTGATCACTGGGGAGGATACAGTTGAAAAACGAACTGAACTTTGGAATAGTCGTATAATTTGTGCAACCCCTGAAGTTGCTAGAAATGATCTAAATAAAAAAATTATAGCCCCCAAACAATTTAGTTTGATAATTTTTGATGAAGTACATCGCACTACTGGTGATTATGCATACTCTACTATTGCTAAACATTTTGAGGACACTGATACCCGACTTTTGGGAATGACTGCAACACTTCCAAGTGAACAAGAAAAGGCTACTGAGATTTTAACACGATTAAAAATTTCAAGCGTTGCTGAGAGAACTGAAAATAGTCCTGACGTAAAACCTTACATCCAAGAAACTGAAACTGAGTGGATTAATGTTGAACTGCCTCCTGAGTTAAAATTAATCCAAAAATTTTTAAAATTATCTTTAGATGAGCGGTATGACACTCTTAGAAAAAATGGTCTTAATCTAAATGATCAACAATCTCTTTCAGCATTACTTCGATTGAGACCTTTTGTATTGGCAAAAAGTAGAAAATCTGCAAAGCCATTGTTTTCTGGAATTAGAATTCATTATGCTCTTAACATGCTTGAAGCTCATGGCATCACTCCGTTTTTACAATTTTGTAAGCGTGCACAGGCAAAAAAAGGGGTAGGAGTAAAAGATCTTTTTGAACTTGATCCTAATTTTACTAAAGCACTATCTCTTGCAAAAGAAGCACAATCCAACGGAATAGAGCATTCAAAAATCCCAAAACTAAAAGAAATTTTGGATTCTGTTCCTGGCAAGGCATTGATCTTTACTAGTTATCGTGATTCTGTAGATATGATTTTTAACAAACTTACTGAACTTGGAATTCCTGCCGGCATTTTGATTGGAAAAGCTGGTGATGCTGGCTTAAAGCAAAAAAAACAGATAGAGGTTGTACAGAAATTTAGAGACGGTGAATTCAAAGTATTGGTTGCAACACGTGTTGGGGAGGAGGGATTGGATATTGCAGAAGTCAATCAAGTAATTTTCTATGATAATGTTCCAAGTTCAATTAGATTCGTTCAACGAAGGGGACGAACGGGTAGAAAAGACACCGGCAAGTTGGTTGTATTAATTGCTAAAAATACAATTGATGAGACATATTATTGGATTGGTAAAAGAAAAATTGCTGCAGCAAAATCAATGGGATCCAAAATGACTAAAGTTCTAGAAAAAAATAAGACTGGGGAATCTCCGAAAACTGGTCTTGATGCTTTTATTTAATTCTCATATTTTTTAGAAACACTTTCTATAATTTCTTGTTTTTTTTGTATTATTTTATTTTTCATTCCTGATTCTAAATGATGTATGCTACTTTTTTTTGCAATTAGTAAATTCTCTAATCTGATATCAAATTGATTTTCTAGAAAATTTTTTACCCCTTGAATTCCTCCTTCAATCTCTAAATTATCAAAGGCATCAGTTGCTAAATTACTAATTGATTTTTCTAAATATTCTAAAATGTCATTTAGCATTTTGTCATTTAGGATTGTCATTTTTATTAAGATTCTATTATCCTAATCGTTTGATAATATGATATCCAAATTCTGTTTTAACAGGCTCAGATATCTCTCCAATTTCTAATTTAAAAGCAACATCCTCAAATTCTTTAACCATTTGTCCTTTTGTAAAATATCCTAAATCTCCTTCTTTTTTTCCACTAGGACATGTGGATGTCTCTTTTGCAACTGCTCCAAATTTTTTACCTTTCTTAATTTCTTCTAGTAATTCTATTGCTTGACTTTGTTTTTCAACAAGAATGTGTGAGCATTTTACTTTATTAGACATAGTAATATTCTCATTATCTCATCTTTTATTTGTTTTTCTTAACTCATTTAGATAAAAATAAAAATTATCGAGTTATTTTTTCTAACTTTTCCCATAGTGCCAAATCTTGAATCTACGCAGTTGACCTAAAATACTAATTTTTTAAAAAATTAACATGAAGAAAATTATTATTTTATTTTTTCTTATGATTATTATTTCAACTAGTCCTGCATACGGTCATAAATTAATTAGTCATGATGACTCTCACAGAGATTTTGGTTCAGCATTACTGATACCTGATCATAAAATTTCATGGGCAGTTTATGACAATTTAGGTGTCGGTGAAACAAAATTTTATAAATTTGATGCTAAGGCAGGTGATTCATTTTACTCCAGTATAGTGATACCTAAACTAGAAGGTCTTGAAAATTATTCGCCTTCTTTAGTCTTAATGAATGATGATTTGTTTACTGGGGATACATCATCATTAGATATTCAATCAAACATTCAAAAATTTCTCTATGAGGGTGATTATCCTGGAAATGAATTTTATGAACCATTTGGGCAAGTGACTTACTGGGAAAGACAAGAAGTTACAACAACAATCCCTGCCGATGGGCAATATTTTATCCTAGTTTTGGATGAGAAAAACCAAAGTGGGAAATATGCTTTAGCAGTGGGTACTATTGAAGATTTTTCTGGTTCTGATTTTTTTAGTATTCTTCCAAAAGCTTGGTTTGATACAAAATTATTTTTTAATGATTATATTTCATTTGCAATTGCAATTTCTATATTGATTGGTATCCCTGCATTGTTGTTTGTGTTTATCTTAAGGAAAAAAATATTTAAAAAATAATTTTAAATTAAGACTTGTTAAAAATAAATTAAAAATAAAAAATATTTTTCTAATCTTTTTTCTTACTTCTAGGTTTTGTTCTTAAAACTGCTTTACAACAAATACACCTAACATCCTCAATGGCTAAGAAAATTCCACAAAAAGTGCATCTTTTTTGTCCAATTTCATACCTGATTTTATTGGGAACAGGGTCTGCACGATATCTTGTACAGATGTTTCTACAAGTTCTACCCAATTTTTACATCTCCTATTTTCATTACTATCTCTTTTCTTCTTTCTCTAATTGTGACTGCACTAATTCCGGAGATTTTAGAAATTTTTAACTGCGAAACACCTTCAACTGTTATCGTTGATGCAAGGTATACTGCAGCTGCTGCCATGGCCATTGGATTTTTACTAGTTGAAACTTGTTTTTTTGCACACAAATCTAGTATTTTAAATGCCAATCTTTGTGTTTTTTCAGAAAGTGTTAGTCCTTTTGAAATTCTTGTAACAAATTCTGATGGTGAATATGCTTCAGGGCTTAAATCTAATTCTTTGGCAAGAAATCTGTATGTTCTTTGCAATACTTTTTTCTTAATATTGCCTGCCTCTACAACATCCTGTAGTGTTCTAGGAGTATCTGTAATTCTGCACGTAATGTAGATAGTTGCACACAACATTGCAGATGTTGATCTGCCTGCTAGAATTTTTCTTGCTGCAATTTTTCTAAACAAATATGCTGTTTCCTCAACTACTGATTCAGGTAATGCCAACTTTGAACTAATTGCATCTAACAGTATGAATGCTTTTTGAAATGATTTAGAAGATGCTGCTGAGCGGCTATTTCTATCCCACATTCTTAATCTGTAAAACATTCTTCTATTTTCTAAGGACAATGGTTTTCCTGTAACGTCTCTATCCTTGGCTTCAATTATTGTTGATAAGCCCATGTCAATCATTTTCAATGATCTTTTTGCACCCACTCTAGAATTATTCATATAATCATTTGGATTCGAACCCACTGATTCAGAACCTTGATCCACTATTTGATCTGATGATACGATACCACAACTACCGCATGCAATTTCACCTGTATATGCATCTGTGATCATTTCATTTTTTTTACAATTTTTTTTGATGGATTAATTCAGTTAACATAATTTGATTATGCTTTTATTTTATTTAAAAGACCAGAAATTTGTTATCTAGTGGTAATCTGGGCAAAAATTACCATCTTTTTGTATTTTTTTACCACTAGGTTATTTTTATTTTTATTCATGGCACTAGTTTTTTTTTAATTATTTCTTTTTATAAAAAATTCAGTGAAACAAAAGAATGCCTCATATTGTGTTAGATGCAAAATTGAATATTTCTGATTTCTCTGTATTGTTTACTCCAATTTTTGAAAAATCCCCTTTAATTAGAATTCAAAACATGTATGTCGAATCTACTGGAATCAGTGCTTTATTTTCTGTAGTTGTAATTGATGATGCTCACCATGAGTTTTTTATTCAATTATTGTCTGGTAAGGATAGGACTACAATTCGATTATTACCTTTAACTGATCCTGTAAAAACTGATTCAGTAAAGAAATCCTTAGCTCTACTCTGTTTACAAATTCAAAAGCATTATCCTCAGATGGGTATTACCAAATCAAATTTATGGGATTATTTACCAAAAAAAATTGTTAATTGACTGGCTGTAATCTAGTACAAAAAAGTAATTTAGACTGTAATACTATTTTTAATATCAGCACTGATGTAGAAAATTTTCATAAAATAATGCCAAAATATTTTAAATCTTTAACCATAATTAGTAATTCATTAAATGAAATAATTGTGTCTGAATCAATACATTTCTTGGGCATAAAAATTAAAATTAAAACTAAGCATGTTATTTTAAAACCCAATATACACAAGGTGTTTATTTTGGATGGTCCTGTGAAGGGTACTTCTTTTATTGAAACATACAATTCAAGTTTGTCTGGAACTAATATTTCAATTTTGGTGGATTTGAAACTCCATGGAATTCTTAAATTAATTCCTTTTCTAAAATTTTTACTGCTAAAAAGAATGAATTCTGTTATGTCCGAATTTATTACATGTGCTGAAATTTATTCTAAATCTAATTAAATTCATATCTAGTTAGCACTATTAAATTAAGTTAGGCTCTATTAAATAGAAAAATATACAACAAATTTTGATGTCTCTTCCTACAATCATTATTGGTGCAGGCGTAGGTGGTCTAACTACTGGTGCTTTGTTAGCACATGACGGTCATGATGTAATTGTTTTAGAAAAATCAGCCAAGTTAGGTGGCCGAACTGCGTCGATGAAATTCAAAAACCATATTCTTGATAATGGGTTTCACATAATGCCCTTTTACAAAAAATCTGCAATTTTTACTATTTTAAAAAATTTAGGTATTGAATCTAGATTAAAACTGGCAAAAGTTGATGACATTGCATTTTATGCCACAACCGGCTTTCATATCTATCCTAAAGGTATGGTTGATTTACTTCGTCTATCTTTAATTCCTTTTAAAAGTAGAATTAGACTTTTAAAATTATTACTCCCACTAGCGTTTTCTTCAATTGAAAAAACTGAATTATGGGACGATATACCTTTAACAAAAATAACTAATGATTTGGACGCTGATACAAATGCTTTTTTTGAAGCTGTGTGCATGCTAGCTTTTGCAGATACAGCTGATCATATTTCATTAGGAGAATTTGCTCGAACTATTATTCGTGCCAATCCCTTCAAGGGCGGCACAAGTGAATTTGCATACCCTGACGGCGGTGGATATGATTCAATATGTCATGTTCTTGGAGATTTTATTTTAGAAAACAATGGAGTCATTAAAACCAAAGAATCCGTAAAAAAAATAATTGTTAAAGATTCTAAAGTAACTGGTGTCGTTGTTAGTGATTCTTTAAATTCTGAAAAAATAATTCCTACAAATTCCGTGGTGATTTCATACCCTGCATACACTGCACTAAATCAATTATTTGAAAAAAATATTATTGATACAAAATTTGTTGAAAAAATTAATAAATTAAATAAAACAACTTCTGTTGTTGAAGTACATTTTGCATTAAATTCACAAATTGATACTCGTCAAGTTGTATTTCCAGTAGGTAAGGACTATGTCACTAAGGGCATCTTTTTCATATCTAATATCACTCCTTCAGTTTCACCTGTTGGAGAGCATTTGATAATTGCAGGAACTCCTGTGTCATCTGCTGATACTGAAAATTCTGAAAAAGTTAAAAATATTGTTACTAAAATGAAGGAAGAAATTTCCTCGATTTATCCTAAATTTGACTCTGCACTTCTCTGGGAACGTCCTATGGCTTGGAAATTAGTTGAATCTGTTGTTAAGGAACCTGGTAAAGTTTGGAAGTCTAAGATGCCACATCAAATTCCTGGCATTGAAGGTTTATTTTTTGTTGGTGATTCTACAATTAGCTATGGTATTGGGACTGATTCTGCAGCACACAGTTCTATTCTATGTCATCCAAAAATTAAATCTTTTTTAAATTCTTCAATTAACTAGTGTATTACTTCGTAATATTTTTGGAATTTCATCCAGTCTAGTATCTTTTATGATGTTTCCCTCAAATTTAGGAACTTCGTCTGATTGTAATGCGTATCCTCCTATTAGTATTGGAATTTTACTTTGCTCTCTAATTTTTTTTGCTAATCTTTGCCCTGCTGATATGTTGTCATTAATTGTAATTGAAATTAAAACTATGTCTGGTTTTTTCATATCTATGAATTCTAGTATTGCTTCACTTGGAATTGAAGTTCCCATATTGAATACTTTGAAACCTTTGATTGTTAGATATGTTTCAAGTACATCGCATCCTATGTGATGTTCTTCACCTACTGGTACACAAAGCAATACTTTCTTTTTATTTCCAGAACCTGAAACTTGCTCCATAATTATTTTTACTAATGTTTGGGCTACGTTACTTGCCACATGCTCTGTTGCAATTGCTAATTTTCCTGTCTCCCAATCTGAGCCTATTTTGCTCATTACAGGTCTAAGAATTTTATCAAAGAAATCTGATACATTAAATATTTGTACATATTCTTTGTAAATTTTTATACAGTCTTCTATATTTCCATCTGTTAATTTTTTAAATAATTGTTGCCTTGATCTTTTTGTCGCATCTTCTCTTTTTTGTATGTCTTGTGGATTGTAAGATGCTAATACTGATAGAATTTTAGCGTCATTTCTAAATTCAATTGGTATGTCATCTTTTACCACTAGTGATGCCTTTCCAAGATATTTTATGATCTCTTGCTTTGATGTCTTTTTTTTAGAATCCCATACACTTTTGACTAAATACAAGTATTGTTCAGATTTTACTTTTTTAAACCGAATGTAGACCATGGATTTTTTAAGAATTGTTTGTATTTAATCTGATGGTAATAATTATCCATAGTGCTAAGTTATTATTTATTTTTAGAATTAATTTAGTTGGCACTATTTTCAATTCTTATCGTTTGTTAAATATCATAAATCAAAAAGCATTACATGGCAGAAGAACAAGAATGGGCAAATCTACTTGCTGAAATCTTCGACAAACTTACCCAGAAACACGCCTCAATCACTTATGATTTTGAGAACCTAGAGATGGCTGGTAAAATAATCAAAGATGGTGCAGTAGTACCAACAGGAACTGTTTCCCTTAGCGGGAAACTAACTATAACAGCAAAAGAAATTTGAGTGTGGATGACAATGAAAAATTTTGATATTCCCGCCAATTTTTTATCTTATCTTGATACTGGTAAGTTAAGCATAACTTGCAATGACTCACCTACAATTAATTTTCATGTTGATGGAAGTACAAAAATAATTGATATAATCGATATACCTATTGAAATTACAAAAATGCCTGGTTTCTTAAAACAACTTTCAGAAGCTAAAGAACTTGCAAAAGATTTGGCACAGAAAAAAACTACTATTGAGGTTAGATTACGTGGTGACACCGTGTTGAAACTTGGTGAAAAAGCAAATCCTAAACTTGCAAAAATTATTACTCTTAGTAGTAATATTGAAATCACCGATTTAAGAAAATTAAAAAAACTGAGTGATGAATTTTAAGAATGTCTGATAATTTTTCTCAAAATAAACCCTATGATATTTTGGTCACTGGTTCCACAGGTTTCATCGGAAAAAAATTGTTGGCAAAATTAGATGAAACTGGGTTTAAGGTCAAAGCTATGTCTAGATCAAAGTATCCTGATACTCAAAATACCAAACATGTTCAGGCAGATGCTTTTGATGTTAATTCACTATCTGCTGCTACTGAGGGAGTTGAAACTGCATTTTATTTACTACATTCAATGGAAGGATCAAAAAAAGAATGGGCTGAATTTGCAAATAGGGAGAAACAACAGGCTCAAAATTTCTTAAAAGCTGCAACTGAATCTGGTGTAAAGCGAATTATTTACCTTGGAGGATTAGTCAATGAAAGTTTACATTTATCAAAACATATGAGAAGTAGACACGATGTTGGTAAAATCCTAGCATCTGGAACTATACCTGTAACTGAATTGAGAGCATCTGTAATTGTTGGTGCTGAAGGTGGCTCTTATGCCATGCTACGGTATCTTGTTGAAAGATTACCTTTGATGGTTTGTCCAAAATGGGTTAAATCTCAAACACAACCAATTGCAGTTGATAACGTTGTTGACTATTTGATTGGGGTGATGAAAAATTCTGAAACATCTGGAAAAATTTTGGAGATTGGTGGTCCTGAAGTTATGACCTATGAACAATTAATGAGATTGTATTCTTACATTCTTAATAGAAATCTAACTGTAATTCAAATACCATTTTTAACCCCACGATTATCTTCTTACTGGATTGATCTAGTGACTCCTGTTAAAGCGTCATTGGCAAGACCTCTTGTAGATAGTTTAGTTCATGATTCAGTTGTTAAAGACAAATCCATTGATAAATTAGTTTCAGTAAAACTCAAACCTATGACTGAGGCAATTGCTGCAGCTAGAGAAGAATCTAAAGCATTCAAACCTATAATAAAATCTGGGGAGGAAAAAACATCTTACAAAATAAATCAGAAAATACTTTTGATTACTCTTTGCGCAATGGCATTTATTGGAACTACTTACTATTGGATGGATGACCGAAGTGATGTTTGGCAAATCCCATGGTTAGTTGGTTCCCTTATTTGGTATGCTGCAATACTATTTGCAATATCTTTTGTTAGACAAAAAGCAAGACTAGGTTATTTGATTGGTGGTTTGTTGTCATGGGTCACTCTTGCGTTTTGGTTAATTGATAACTTCTATGTTGTATTTGAACTCTCATTGGTGGCATCTGAGCCTAGTCTTGATGTCACTATAAGAAATTTCATTGGTGCTGCAATTGCTGGATTGGCAATATTTTCATCTCACAATGTATTTCATAAAATAAGAGTTTATCAGGCAAAAGGGGAACCTGTATCTGAATCTGCATCAGCTGAAGTTCCAACTGGTGCAAGACCTGTATACAATACCAACTTTGCCTAACCGCAAAATTAATTTTTTTAAAAAATTAGAAACAGCGTAGCACAAATATGAAAAAGAAAATATGGGTATCTAGTTGATATGATTATTCATAACCTTTGGAAGAAATAACGTTACAGAGTTTTATTTTTTTATATCCTTATTTCTATCATCATCTGTATTTGTTACAGCCCATTTTGCGATATCCTCACTCTTTTCTTTTGCTTGTACTGCTTTTCTTATTTTTTTAAACCTTTGATTGAACGCTTTTTTTATTTTTTTAAATTGTTCCTCGGTGATTTTATCTTCTACCAGTTGCATTTTCCAATAACCCTGCATATTTTTTTCTAAAGTATCCTCACCCAGTAAATTCTCATACATAATAACAAAATCTTCATCAGATGTATCGGGATATTTTATGAGATGTTGGACAAATTCAAAAGATGTCCATTCTCTGTTAGACTCTATTTTTGGTTTATCTGATTGTATTTTTGAAACTTTTTGTTTACGTTTCTTAAACCATAATGATATGACAATAATTCCAAGCAATGTAACAAAAAGTATTACCATCGAAGAATTTGTAGTCAATCCTAAGTCATGCAACATATCATCCTACTACATGCGTAATTTATCAAGTCTTTGTTTAAAATTTAAGATTCCAATTTTTTACTTGATAGATAAACCAATACCACATTGACATAGAGTGTCCATCATAATCTCAATGGCTACCGCGGTAGAGTGCTTAAACAAAGACCAACAGGTAACTAAGCATCACACACATTAAAAATTTCTAACATGCAATGTTTTGGAATTATTTGGTTTTCTATCAGATTGTGTATAATATTATGAAATTAAAGGTTAATTTTTAAAATCTGATCAAATGTTTATTTTTTATCTAATTTTTAAATAAATTACATTAATCTATTAGAAAAATTAACAAATTCACATTGGTTCAAACTGATGAAGAAAGTAAGGTAAAGAAAAATCCAGACCTACAACCTCCTGAATACAAGGCAAGGAAAAAAATACGTTATCAAAATATGGGGTACAATACAGATAAGCATGTAATTTACGTCACAAATCGGTTGAACATATTATCACATTATTCAAAACATATTTCAAATAGTAACATTCCTTGTTGCAATTGTTGTGGGGAAAATTCCCATGTTGACTTTTTAGGTATTGATCATATCGCAGGCAAAAACCAAATGGATTCTGAACCTAAATTAATCAAATTAGGTTATTCATCAAAATTGAAAGGTAAAGTCTTGATAAATTGGATTATGGAAAATAATTATCCTAAGGGATTTCAAATACTTTGTCACAATTGTAATGTTGCAAAAGGATTGATAGGAAATAACAACATTTGTACACATGAAACAATACGCCAGGAAGAAACTTTTGCTAGAATGGAAGAACAAAGTAGTTTTGAACTTTAACTAAAATCTATCATTATGTGAATACTTTATGTGATAACTAACTGTACCTAGAACAATAGACAATCTATGAAAATGAACTAATTACTTTCTCCTGTTTTATTTTTAAATTATTTTACCTATTTTTTATCTAGAATTTTAAAAATACTTTCTTCTTCTTGATTTGAATACAAAAGAAAATAGGTCTGACTAGCCAGGTATATTTTATTAAATCTATATGTTATTGGATGCATATCTGCAAGAGTTGTACCTATTGTGATTTTACCTTTTTTATAATTCTCTTGTAATTCAAAAAACTTTTTTCTCTCCAACTCTGAAAATTCACCAGAAAAAAACCCAAAAACATGCATCAAAACATTACTGTGTGTTTTAACTGTAGGAGTAAACTCTAGAACTAAATTAAGATGTTTTTCATATTCAATCAATATCTCTGATAAATTCTTTTTATTGTTACTTGCAACAATTCTTCCCATGATCTTTAATTCTTCTTGACTGCGCGCCATAATGAAAAATTTGTTTGTGGCTTGAAATGTAACTAATTCTTTTATTTTGTTAGCTTTTTTTACTTCCATAAATCTTGTTTTTACAAATGTGTTGATATCCTCTAATGATAATTCCTTGTGATTTTTACTGTTTTTTTGCTCTTTTGTGACAGTACTGCAATCCTTTTCATTCATTCCTTGTTTAGTTTCTAATTCGTATTTAACGTCAAATCACTAAAAATCACTTTAGCACTAGAATTTTGTATTTCCTAAATCCTTTTTTAGCACTAGACTCTGATTTGACACCATGTTAAATAGGATTATTTCATTGTTGAAATAATGAAAATCATACTAACCGCAATTTCCACAATTGCAGCACTGTTGCTTGTTACTTCAAGTGTTCCGTCTGTTTATGCAGAGGTTCCATCTTGGATTAAGAACAATGCTGGATGGTGGGCGGAAGGAACAATTGACGACGATTCATTTATTCAAGGAATTCAGTTTTTGGTCAAAGAAGGAGTTATGACAATTCCTCCAACTACACAGGGTGTAAGTTCGACCAATGAAATC
>CAJQRN010000058.1 GCA_905612295.1 uncultured Candidatus Nitrosopumilus sp. | reverse complement strand
GAGAGAAGAGGTATTTACAGTAGATTTAGAATTGCCATATTGGGACTTTACAACATATTTTCCATCAGAAAATTTTTCGTTTAATACAACAGTGTAAGAGAATTTTCCATAAGTGTCGACAGGTGTTTTTTTAGTTATGATTAAATTGTTACTAGAATCAAAAACAGAAATTCTTAAAGAACGATCATCATCATATTTACTTACAGAACCAGTAAACATTACAGATTCTCCAAGAGCGTATGATTCTTGATTAGATGTAATATCTACAGTGTAGTTATTTGAAGAGTTGTTTGCAGGAGGGCCACCATATCCAAAAGCAGATTGGCCTATTGCAGAAACAGCAAAGATTGAAACCATTGTAATTATTAAAAATACATTAAGTTTCATTTCGATATTCAGTGTTTTAATTTGAATTTAAAGGGTGGGGAATAGAATTAGTTTTTAAAATAAATTATGATCGCAAATAAATGATAATTAACGAGATCCATATATGGAACAATTAGAGATAATTCGTATGAGTAATTCTTTTGAGAGACCAGATTGGGATGAATATTTTATGTTGCAAGCAGAATTGGCAAAATTACGTTCAAATTGTGTAACTAGACAAGTGGGAGCAGTAATTGTTAGAAATCACAGGCAATTAGCAACAGGATATAATGGAACACCCCCTGGAATCAAAAATTGTTTTGAAGGAGGATGCAAAAGATGTCAACTTAGAATGGAAGGAAAAATTGAATCAGGTGCAGCATTAGATAGATGTCTGTGTAATCATGCAGAAGCAAATGCAATCATGCATTGTGCAATTTTAGGAATTGAGGCAGGTGCAGCAGGGGCAGTACTATACACAACATTTGTCCCATGCCTAGAATGTACAAAAATGGCAATAACAATTGGAATTAAAAAATTTGTTTGTCTGGATAAATATCCTGAAACAGATTATGATTTACTAGAAGAAGCAGGTGTAGAAATAATTCATTTAGATAAAAATAAAATTGTAAAATGGGCAAAAGAATTAGTTAGTAAGTACGAGACTTCAGGGTAAGAAAATGCAAGCCAAAGTAGCACAAGTAGAAAAAATAGAAACAATGCTTCCATCAATGTTAGTGTCTGCAACATATGACGGAGTTAGTAAATCAGCGGTTCTAAAATTTTATGAACCAACAGCACAAAAATTATTTTTATGGAAAGATGAAATAGGACACAAACCATATTGCTACTCAAAATTAGCTCCAGATGAATTAGATTTTTTACAAGAGAGAGAAGATGTTTTAGAAATTAAGACAGTTAAAAAATATGATTTAATTGCAGATAAAGAAATTGAAGTGTCCAAGATAACCGTAGACAATCCACTTACAATTGGAGGAAACTATGGAGACAGCATTAAAAATCAAATTGAAACATGGGAGTCAGATATAAAATATTATGAAACATATCTGCAAGATAGAAAATTAATCGTTGGGAAATATTATGAGATAGTAGATGGTTTGCTTAAACCGCATAACATGAAAATTTCAGATGAAGTAAAACTTGCACTGAAGAGTTTGTTGTGGGATAAGGTAGATAGTAACAGCATGGTAGATGCAGACGAATTTAAAGAATTTATTTCAGAATGGGCAGATTTACTCAATCAACCTATTCCAAAAATAAAAAGATTGAGCGTAGATATTGAAGTTGAATTTGATCCAGGAAGATTTCCAGATCCTAAACTTGCTGAAAAAAGAATTACGGCAATAGGACTGAAAGGGTCAGATGATTATGATCAAATTTTTGTGCTCAAAACAGAAGGAACTGAGCAGGGACATAACGAATTAAATGAAAATATCAAAGTTACATTTTATGATTTAGATAAAGAAAAAGAAATGATTACAGATGCATTCAAAATAATTGAAGAATTTCCATTTGTACTCACATACAATGGAGATGAATTTGATTTACCGTATTTGTACAATAGGGCAGAACGATTAGGGGTTTCAAATCAAGATAATCCGCTATACATGATGAGAGATTCTGCAACTCTAAAACATGGAGTTCATATTGATTTGTATAGAACGTTGTCAAATCGTTCATTTCAAATCTATGCATTCAGTCAAGCATATACAGATTTTTCTTTAAACAGTGTATCAAAAGCACTGCTAGGAAAAGAAAAAATTGATTATGGTTTAGAGTTTGACAAGTTATCGCTATACCAAACTGCAAATTATTGTTATAATGATGCACAATTAACTTATGAACTTACAAGTTTCAACAGCGACTTGCTGATGAATTTACTTGTAATTATTGCAAGGATTGGAAGAATGCCAATTGATGACATTGCAAGAGTGGGAGTGTCGCAATGGATTAGAAGTTTAATGTATTATGAACATAGAAAAAGAAATGCACTCATTCCAAAAAGAGAAGAATTACAAAAAAGATCAGAAGGGGTCATGTCAGATGCAGTGATTAAAGATAAAAAATATCGAGGAGGTTTAGTTATTGAGCCAAAACAAGGAATTCATTTCAAAGTAGTTGTGATGGATTTTGCAAGTCTATATCCAAGTATAATTAAAGTTAGAAATTTATCGTATGAAACGGTTAGATGTTCTCACGAAGAATGTAAAAAAAATACAATTCCCCAAACAAATCATTGGGCATGTTCTAAAAAGAACGGACTGACTGCATTAATCATCGGGTCATTACGAGACTTGAGAGTAAATTATTACAAAAGTCTCTCTAAAAAAGAGACATTAACAGATGAACAAAGACAGCAATACACAGTTGTCAGTCAAGCACTTAAGGTAATTTTGAATGCTAGTTATGGCGTAATGGGTGCAGAGATATTTCCATTATATTTCCTCCCAGTAGCAGAAGCAACAACGGCAGTGGGAAGACATACAATTTTAGAGACAATTAAGAAGTGTGAAGATATAGACATTGAAGTTCTATATGGAGATACAGATTCATTATTTATTAAAAATCCTACAGAAGAACAAATTCAAAAAGTAATTGAACAAGCTAAAATTGATCACGGAGTAGATTTAGAAATTGACAAGACATACAGATATTGTGTACTGAGCAATAGGAAAAAAAATTATTTGGGTGTAACAAATTCTGGAAAAGTAGATGTAAAGGGTCTTACTGGAAAAAAATCCCATACTCCTGCATTCATTAAAAAATTATTTTTTGAATTGGTAGATGTCCTATCTGAAGTTCAAACAATGGAAGATTTTGTAAAAGCAAAAAAACAAATTTCTGAAAAAATTTCAGTGTGCGGTAAAAAATTGCAAGCAAAAGAAATTGCTTTAGAAGATTTAACATTTAATGTAATGTTAAGTAAAGCGCCATCAGAGTATACAAAAACAATACCGCAGCACATCAGAGCAGCAAAACAATTAGAGGGAATAAGAGAAATAAAAAAAGGAGATAAAATATCATTCATCAAGATATTAAACAAGCCGGGAGTAAAACCAGTTGAATTAGCAAAAAAAGAAGAGATAGATTCTAAAAAATACTTGGAATTTTTGGAATCAACATTAGAACAAATAACATCATCAATGGATTTAGATTTTGATGTAATGCTTGGAAAACCAAAACAAACAGGATTAGATGAATTCTTTTGGAGTTGATTGAATAATGGAAGTTGACGGATTATTTTTAACAATTCTTGGAACATTGGCAGGAATTTTAATTCTTAGTGGATGGGTAGAGCAAATCTACAAAGGTTACAAAACCAAAAGCATGCGAGATATTTCTAAATTTTTAATGATATTTATCGCAGCAGGTTCAACATTATGGCTAGTTTATGGATCAATCGTATCAGACGTTTTCATCATAGGCACAAACATTGCGGGACTAATTTTAATGATCATTGTTTCATCAATGAAAAGAAGATATCAGAAAATAGTTAAGCCGTAATAAATTCAACCAAGAATTAAATACGATACAAAAAAATCCAAACAAAGATGTTTGTCATTAATTGTAAAAACTATGAAGAGATATCAGGTGATAAAATTATTAAATTTATAAAAATTGCAGAGCAAGTTTCTAAAAAATATAAAATTAAAATTGCCATATCGCCACCGCAGCATCTAATAGGATTAGTTGCAAATAGTTCAATCTTAGTCTTAGCTCAACATATAGATGATTCAAAAGTTGGAAGCACCACAGGCTACATAGTTCCAGAATTATTAAAAAAATCTAAAGTTAATGGATCATTAATCAATCATAGTGAGCACAGAATTTCAAGCAAAGAAATTGGAAAATTAGTTTTAAAGTTAAAGGAATTAAAAATGATATCCATATTATGTGTAAAAGATATTGCTGAAGTTAAAAAATATATTAAACTTGAACCGGACTTCATTGCAATAGAACCCCCAGAGTTAATTGGTTCAGGGAAAGCAATTTCTAAAGAAAAACCGGAATTAATTGCAAAAGCTGCAAGCATAGTTAACAATTCAAAAAATAAAACAGAATTACTTTGCGGTGCAGGGATTGTATCTGGCGAGGATGTATCAAAAGCAATTGAGTTAGGATCAAAAGGAATTCTGGTTGCAAGTGGAATAATTAAAGCAAAAAATTGGAATAAGGTGATTTCTGAATTTGCAAAGGCATTAGTTTAAAAAGCCAGAAAACTTAGAAAGTTCCAATGGTAAGTAGCAAGCCAGTTTATTCGTTTGAAGAAGCAGATAGTAAAAATAGAATGTTGTTAGGCGGAAAAGGTGCAGGCTTAAGTGAAATGACTCGATTAAAACTGCCAGTACCTGCAGGATTTACGATTACAACTGAAGTGTGTAACAAGTATTATGACAATAATAAAAAACTTCCAAAAGATTTGATGCCAGCAGTCATGAATAACATTGCAAAGATGGAAAAAAAGACAGGTAAAAAATGGAATTCAATAAAAAATCCATTGCTAGTTTCAGTTCGTTCAGGTGCGGCAACATCAATGCCAGGAATGATGGATACAATTTTGAATTTAGGGTTAAATGAACAAACAGTAGAGGGTTTGGCTGAACAAACAAAAAATCCACGGTTTTCATGGGATTCCTATAGAAGATTTATTCAATTATTTGGAAAAGTAGTATTTGGAATAAATGATGAAAAATTTGATCATGTTTTAGATACAGTAAAAGAAAAACAAGGAATTACAGATGATAGTAAACTAAACGTAGAATCACTAAAAACAATTGTGTTACAATATAAAAAAATATGTGAAGAGTATACAAAAAGAAAATTCCCAAATACTCCAGATGAGCAATTAGTATTATCAATTGAAGCAGTTTTTAAAAGTTGGATGGGAGAAAGAGCAATAGTTTATCGTGAAAAAAATAACATTACAAAAGATATTGCAAATGGAACTGCAGTAAATATCGTGGCAATGGTGTTTGGAAATATGGGAGATGATAGTGCAACAGGAGTTGTTTTTACAAGGAACGGTCATAATGGTAAAAAAGAGATGGAAGGAGAATATCTGATTAACGCTCAAGGGGAAGATGTTGTTGCAGGTGTAAGAACAGGAGTGAGTATTGAATTATTAAAAAAAGATATGCCAAAGTCATATAAAGAATTAAGCAGTGCGTGTACAAAATTAGAAAAACATTTCAGAGAACCTCAAGATATTGAATTTACAATTGAGCAAGGAAAATTTTACCTGTTGCAAACAAGAACTGCAAAGATGAGTGCGGGTGCATTAGTAAAAACATCAGTAGATATGGTTAAAGAAAAATTAATTGATAAAAATAGGGCACTTACAAGAATTCCAGCACAACAATTAGAAGCATTGCTGCATAGAACAATGGATGAATCTAAAATTAAAGATTTTAAACAATTAGCAAAGGGAATTGCAGCATCCCCAGGAGCTGCAAGTGGAATAGTGGTATTTGATGTGAAAAAAGCAATAGAATTAGGAGATGCGGGTAAAAAAATCATACTAGTAAGAAAAGAAACAAAACCAGAAGATGTTCCAGCATTCTTTTCATCAGAAGGTATTTTGACGAGTTTAGGTGGAAAGTCATCTCATGCAGCAATTGTTTCAAGAGGAATGGGAAAACCATGCATAGTAGGATGTCCAGAATTAAAAATTGATTATGATAAAAAGATAGGTACAGCAAACGGAATAATAATCAAAGAAGGCGACACAATCACTATTGACGGAAGTGAGGGAACTGTCTTTATTGGAGAAATTCCAACAGTAGAGCCAAAAGTAACAAAAGAGTTTGAACAGATCTTAGAATGGGCACAAAAAACAAAAACATTAGGAATTAGAGCTAATGCAGATACCCCAGACGGCGCAGTATTAGCAAGGAAGTTTGGAGCCCAAGGGATTGGATTATGCAGAACAGAAAGAATGTTCAATGGCAGTGATAGAATTAACTTATTTGTAGAAATGATCATGGCTGAAAATATTGAAGAACGAAGTAAAATCCTGAAAAAATTAGGCCAATTACAAAAAAGTGACTTTATTCAAATTCTAAAAGCAATGGAAGGGTATGAAGTTACAATTAGATTACTAGATCCGCCATTACACGAATTTTTGCCTAATCCAGAAGAATTGGTTGAAAAAATTCAGAAATTAAAAGCAAGTGGAAATACAAGCGAAGTAGATAAAGCAGAAATTGTACTAAAGAGAGCAAGGGAACTTGCAGAAATTAATCCAATGATGGGCCATAGAGGAGTAAGGGTAGGAATTACATATCCAGAAATTTATGAAATGCAAATTAGGGCAGTATTTGAAGCATTAGTTGAATTAACAAAGAAAAAAGTCAAAGCACATCCACAAATTATGATACCACAAATTAGTAGCATTGCAGAATTAAATCACATAAAGAAAATATACGATATTATTAAAAAAGAGACAGAAACAAAATACAAGATGAAATTAAAAATAAACTTTGGAACTATGATTGAAGTGGTAAGGGCAGCATTAACTGCACATGAACTTGCAAAGACAGCAGAATTCTTTAGTTTTGGTACTAATGATTTGACTCAAGGAACATTTAGTTTCAGTAGAGAAGATGTTGAGGGAAAATTCTTGCCAGAATACATGGAGAAAGAATTACTAGAAAGAAATCCATTTCAGTCAATTGATGTAGCAGGCGTAGGTAGTTTAATTAAAATGGGTATAGCAGCAGGTCGCAGAGTCAGAGCAAATATGGAAGTTGGAATATGCGG
Organism: uncultured Candidatus Nitrosopumilus sp.; assembly: GCA_905612295.1. Lineage (GTDB taxonomy): Archaea > Thermoproteota > Nitrososphaeria > Nitrososphaerales > Nitrosopumilaceae > Nitrosopumilus. The sequence goes on along the minus strand of CAJQRN010000058.1, from coordinate 4,444 downwards.
AGAACACGGAGGAGATCCAAGTTCAATTAAATTCTGTCATGGAGAAGGACTAACTTATGTTAGTGCATCGCCGCATAGAATTCCCATTGCAATTGTAGCAGCAGCACAAGCAGCAATTGAGCAACCAAAGAAAGTAAAAAAGAGTAGAAAATAATACATTTTAAACTAACCAAGATTAATTATAATTGAATTGTTACCAAGAATTGATTCCATAAAGCAAATAAGATTAAAAATCGGCATCACACAAAAAAAACTAGCGGAGATGACACAGGTTAGTACATCAATGATTAACCAGATAGAATCAGGAAGGAGTCAACCAAGCTATGAGACAGCAAAGAAAATTTTTGAAAATCTTTCAAGGTTAGAGGGAGAATCATCATCACATACAGCAGGAGATTTTTGTAGTAAAGATATTGTAAAAATAAAATCAACAAACACATTGCACGATGCAATTAAAAAAATGCACACATTGTCAATTAGTCAAATTCCAGTTTTTGATGGAACTAATGTAGTGGGGGTAGTTTCAGAAGATGGGATTGTGAGATATTTGGCAGATAAGGGAGAAACAGAGTTAAAAAAAGCAAAACTATCAGATACAATGGATCCCATTCCACCAATCGTAGATTTTGATACTCCAGCAAATGTGTTAGTTCCATTGATAAGATATTCAAAATGTATTCTAGTATCAAAAAATTCAAAAATCATAGGAATCATCACAGCATCAGACACTCTAAAAATGATGGAATGATTTAATTAAATTTATTTTTAAAAACAACTTCGTCTAAACTCAATTGACCTCCACGTTCTTTGGCAGGTTCACTAGATTTTCCAACAACTATCATTAAAACAATCAAATGATCATCTGGAAGATTAATTATTTTTGCCATTTCATCATAATCAAATCCCACCATAGGACAAGAATCAAGCCCCATTTGTCTGGCTGCAAGCATTATTGTTTGGCCTGCAAAACCACAAGAACGCATTGCTTCATCACGTCTATTTTGAAGACTGTCAGAATATTTTTTTTCCAAAGAAGATTTAACTAATTCTTGTTTTTCAACAGGATGATTTTTCCAATATCTTAATGGATTATCTTTCCAGGCATTCATATTTCCACATAATAATATCACCAAGGATCCATCAACAGGTTGTGCCTGATTTCTTGCAGCAATTCCAATTTTTTCTTTTATAGATTGATCAGCAATTGTTACAAATCTCCAGTTTTGTTGATTATAGCTAGTAGGTGAAAGAATAGTTAATTTCATTAAGGAATCAATTTGTTCCGATGTCATTTTGTAGTTGCTGTCAAATTTTTTAATTGCACGTCTAGTAGAAATTGCTTCAAAAGTTTCCATATTCAATTATTTCAAATCATGTATCAATTTAATTGGTTGGAAAAAAATAAAAATGATCGATCGTTGTATTACACGATAACCTTCGGCTCATATATGTAAATTCAACAGATAGAATATGGGAGTTCAAGATCTTGAAAAATTATTTGATATTAATCAACAGATCAAACAAATCGATAAAGAAAATCATTATAATTTTATGATTGATACAGATACCAAAGAAGGTAAAACAAGAATAATCATAGACGAGTTTGGAACATGGCAAAAAGCTCCATTTTTAACAGAAGAGGAGGCAGGAGAATTTAGAAAAAAAGGATTCAGACAGTTTGTACCAGATTTAATTGATTTTAAAAATAAAGCGATTATCGAATATCAAGAAGAGTCAAAGGGCAGACAAGGAGTATTAAGAAGACGTGGAAAAATTAACAAAAAAGGACATGATGAGTTTAGTGATGAAGACAAAGATATTTTCTATGAATTAGCAAAATTTAATCAATTAAAAATTTGGGAAAATACCCCGCCTGAAAAACAAAAGGAAGAATTAAAAGAATTTTTAGAAGTATTTTCTAGTAAAAATTAGTCAATTTTAGTTAATTATGACATGGTTCTAGGCAGGATTAAGCATAAGATAAGATATTCCTAGAGTTATACAACAATTAACCAATTTCCTAAATACCCATTACGATTGAAAATTATATTGAATTCAGATAAATTAGACGTTATTGATTATGTGATTCTTGCTTGTATTAAAAATGGAGTAAAAAAATATACAAGTATTTTTAAAAATTGTAAAAAAACTAATGCTGGAAAATTTCGAGAACATGTTAACGAATTAGAAGACATGAATTTGATTACGATTGATTCAAGTGAAAATTGGTTTACCAGAAATACCAATCCGTCAATTATATTAAAAAAAGATGGAATAAAATTTGTTGAAGAAAATATGACTAAAGTACAAGAACATTGGAATGTACAAATGAAAGATAGTAAGTAAACAATTTAAAATTATTATCTAAATTAGATAAGGATATTTTTATTTTAAGATGATGATTTAGTAAAACAAGTAAGACATAATTTTTACTCTAAATCTACTTCTTCTCTTTAGATTTTTCTTTCGATGCATCATCGTCTAGAATATCTTCAGTTATTTTTTTAATTGTGTAATCATATTGTTTCTTTTGATTTTTGGACACTAATTTTTTGATTTTCATTTTTAGATTTACTCCAGCTACAATCATAGCAATTCCAAAAAAGAGTGCAATACCAGTGTAGAAACTTAAACCGTAAGTCATTACAAGATTAAACCCAATAATTATGACTACTATTCCAACTAAAACTAAAAGAATTGGGATTTGTTTTATCATAATTTATCGAGATAATAGGGCTTGATTAACTTTGATTTAATGTCTAATCCTATTTTATTGTAATATTATAGTTAAAGTTCAAAACTACTTTGAGATGTAAAGTCATCAAAAGTTTATTTTAAACATGATAATTAAATAACTAGTAAAAATAATTAAAGATAATTTTTATTTTGGATGAGAGCACAGTTCGGTTAAAACACCATTTAATGATTTAGGATGAATAAAAGTAACTTTAGTTCCAGCAGAACCAGGTCTAATTTTACCTAAAAATTGAATACCGCATCCCTCCATTCGTTCAACTTCACCTTCAATGTTATCAGTGTCTAATGCCATATGATGAAGTCCCTGACCTTTCTTATCAAGAAATTTTTTAATCGGACTAGAGTCATTTGTTGGCTGCATCAATTCAATTCGTCCATTTTCTAATTCAATGATAGCAATTTTTACTCCTTCAGATTCTACTGTTTCAAATTCAACATGGTCTGCACCCAATGCTTGTTGGTAGATTTTTGCAGATTCTTCAACATTGTCTACGGCAATTGCAATATGATCAATTTTCAATTAAAAAATGTTCTTTGTTTGGATAGTTTAAGGTTTTTTATCTTCGGTCCTGTTCAAGATATTCTTCTTCTTCTTCATCAACTTCTTCTTCAAATGATTCATCTTCAACAACTTTTTCAACAACTTTTTCAACAACTTTTTCATCAATTTTTTCTTCAGACATTATTCTAATCTACAAAGAAATACCTAGTCATTAACTTTTTTTATTATAGATTATGAAAGTAGTCACAAAAATTTAGAACATGGAAAATAAAAAATTAATTTTGATATCAATTATTTTATTAAATTATAAAAAATAGTAAAAATATTGTGACTGATCATTTATGGGGTTTTATTAAGGGTGAAAAAGTATAACTCTCCATCGTGAATGAATTAAAAGTAAAAAAAGATTTCACAGATATTTACACACAAGAGTCCCCATGTGGGTATCTAAAGGAAATGGAGAGATTAGAGTATTCCATATCAGATTCTACAAAACCACTATACAATACAATCATAGAGCAACTTGAAAATACATTATCCAGACCAGTCAACATTTTAGATTTAGGAAGTTCGTACGGCATTAACTCAGCGTTAATGAAATATAATTTAACAATGGCAGAATTAAATAATTTCTTTTTAAGCGGAACTGAACCTACAAAAAAAGAAACTAAACAATTCTATGAAAAATGTACAAGTAATGACAACATGTGTTTCTATCAAATAGATATTTCAGATGAAGCTCTAAAGTTCTCCGAAGAAATGGATTTGTGTGAAAAAGGAATCAATGTTAATCTTGATGATGAAAAATTAGAGTTGCTAGAATCATTGCCAAAAATAGATGTTGTGATTGCAACTGGTTGTATTGGCTATATAGGATACATGGCATTTGTAAATTTGTTAAAAGTAATTAAAAATAGACAATCCAATTCAATTGAATCTAAAACAAAATACAACTCCCCGATCTTTGCATTCTCTGTTCTTAGAATGTTTGATATGGATGATATTGAAAAATCTTTTGAGACGTATAATTACTCAATCGTAAAAAGTGACATAAAACCAATAATTCAAAGAAGGTTTTCAGATATTAAAGAAAAAGAAGAAACTATCTCCATATTACATGGAATGGGAATTAATACTAAAGAATATGAAGATGACGGTAATTTCTATGCCGACTTTTATATTGCA
>CAJQRN010000057.1 GCA_905612295.1 uncultured Candidatus Nitrosopumilus sp. | reverse complement strand
ATCAATTTTACTTCCGGTAATTGATTTCTCAAAAAACTTTACTGATGTTTGTCACCACACTAAAGAAGAAAAATCACTATTTCCTGCATTAGAGGAAGCTGGAATGCCTACTAACATGGGACCTATTGCTATGATGCTAATTGATCATCAACGATCACGAGAAATTGGAAATGAAATGGAACAATCTTCAAAAGAATATCTTTCATCAGGTAATTCTGAAAAATTAATTGCTGATATGCAACTTTACGTTGATCATATTACCGAGCATTTGTGGAAAGAAAATAATAAATTATTCATGATGGCAGAAGTAAGATTACAAAATGTTTCTAAAAAAGTCAATGAAGATCTTGATACGATTGAAAAATCTCAATTAAATGATTTAGGAAAATCTAGACAGTATTATGAGGAATTAGCTGAAAATCTTACTCGTGATGTTTCTAATAGTAAAAATTAATTTTGACTACTAGTATATTTGGTGAAGTCATTAGAGTTAGAAAATTTTCTAATGGGATTTTTACCTTTAGTATAGCGTACAGTTAGTAAAGGATCATCTTGTAAGAGTGTATTTTTTCCTATAAGAATTGCATCTACTTTTGATCGTAATTTATGTAATCTAATAGTATCAGATTTAGAAGATAATTTAGAATCACCAATGTTTGTAGAAATTTTTCCATCTATCGATATGGCTGCACTTAAAATTATATGTGGATTAAATTTTTCCATGTACAATTTCTCCTCCAATCATTACTGCTTTAATTGATGATTCAGATGCTCGATGTACAATAGATGCATGTGGATTATGCATTGGTTCTAAATCTAGTGCATGTTTATCAAGAAATATGCAATCAGCTATTTTTTTATTTTGAATAATTCCAATATCTTTTTTTAAAATTTTTCCGCCGTTAACCGTAGCCATTTTAAGAATATTTTTTGGATCAATTCTTTTTTTCTTAATTCCCATTGTTACCTTCCAAAGAAAATCCATTTCACGAAACATGTCAGGTGAATTTATCATAACATTATCTGTACCTAATGCCAAAAGACATCCAGCGTTTTCCATTTTTTCAATATCAGGAATCCCTTCAGCCAAAGAGGAATTTGCTCGAGGGCAAATTACAATACCCCTAGTTACCTTAGATGCAGCCTGAAGATCACTTTTTGAAGCATGAGTCATGTGAATTAAAAAATCAGGCATCATAGATAATGCTCGAATAGTTTCAGATTGGCCAGTAATTTGTTTAGATTTACGGACACTTTCGCGAGTTTCAGAAGAATGAATTGCTCGAAGTTTTTTTGTTTTAGAATAGGAAGCTAATACAGATTTACTATGCTCATTTGCACCGCTAATGCCAATTCCATCACATGTTTTAAGTAAAGAAGGAAGATCCTGAATTTTTTCTTTAGGAAAAGGAGTATTTTTTTTAATTTCAGATGAATTTTGATGAAAATCAAGTCGTCCTAAAATAATTGAACGAATTGGAATGTCAGAAGATACTTTTTTCAGTAAAAGTGATCCATCTAAACCACCTTCTCTAAAATCAACAAATGTAGTAATGCCTTTACAAATCATCGAATGACAAGTATTTTTCATAAAAGTAGATAGATTTTCTTCTGAAGTATTTTTTAGTATTTTAGATTTAATTCCAAACATTGGGTGAATTTTTTGATTTACAGTACTGTTTATCGTAATATCTTTTCCAATAGAATCAGCAATATGAGTATGGGCATTAATGAATCCTGGAATTAACAATAAACCTTGGCAATCAACTATATCTTTCTCTAAAGTAGATTTAATTTCTGGTTGAATTTTTTGAAATTTATTATTTTTAATTTCAATATCAACATCTGAAACAAAATCTAATTCTTCACCCAATAAAGCACTAATATTTTTTAGTAACATTATAATTCATAAACATCAGGTTTTGGTTTTCCAGAATCCCTAATATCACGAATTGTATCAAGAGCTTTTGTGGCTAATTTTACTGCATCCCTACTAGTTTGTGCATTTCCAATTCCACAATTCAAAGAAATGTTATCATTATTTTTAATCATGTCAATAAAACTTTGAACTGAATTTTTTGCTTCACTAGTTGCAACTACCATATAATTATCACCACCCATGAAAAATGTGAGTGAATTTTTTTGAATAAAATATTTAATAATTTTTGAATGTAAATTAAAAATTATTGCTGAAATTTCATAAGGAGATGTATCTTTTCTTTTTGATTTTAAATCATCAACATCTAAATGCATTATTGAAACATTTAATTCAGATTTATCATCAATAAATCCAAAAATATTATGTTCTTTGTTTAAAATTATATTATTTTTTCTTCCATCATATGCTTTTAGATTAGCTTCAAAAGGAGATTCGCCAAAACCAATTGAAATAGTTAAGTGTACTTCAAATAATTCTTCAAGTGTTTTTTGAATTTCTATATGATCATCTAAAGTAAGACCATTAGAAACTACAAAAAATTCATCAGATCTGTTTAAAAATACCAAGCAATTTTTTTCAGAAAATAATTTTTGTATTTGTTTGTAAAGTGACGCCTGAAGCATTTGTAATTCATGTTCTCTATCACTACCCAACGTCAAAGTCCATGGCCCATATTCAGTAATTTTTAAAATGCTAAGTTGAATCATTTTTGAATTTTTTCCAATTCTGTAGAAATTTTAACAAGAGCTTCAATAGCACGTTCTGCAACAGGTCTTATTCTAGCATAAGCATGTCTTTCTTGCATTCCAGGGCCAGATATTCCCAAAGATACAGGTTTTTGATATTTTAGCGATAATCCAGTAAGAGATTGAGCAGTAGCATGAGATATTACTTCATCATGTTTTGTTTGTCCCTTAATTATAGCACCCAATGTAGCAACCCCGTCAATATTTTCATTTTGTAATAATCTATCTACAATTATTGGCATATCATAGGCTCCAGGAACCATGCAAATATGAGAAATTGTTAATTGTAATAAATTGGCTTTTTCTTTTGCAACATCTAACATACTAGATGTTATTTCCTCATTAAATTCTGAAACTACAATAGCTATATTCATAATTAATTCACCTCAGCATATTCTAAAAGTTCTTTTCCATCAATTAACGGAATTCCATTTTGTTTTCCAAATTTTTCTGCCTTGTCTACAGATAATTCAGAATATGTTTCAGCATCCATCATTTCACAAATAGCAGTTACAGGGGTTAAACCTGCAATTTTGGTTAAGTAAACAGACATTTCAGTATGTCCTTGTCGTGATGCTAATAATCCTTCAGATGCAATCAATAAAGGTACATGTCCAGGAGTTTTAAATGAGGATACAAATTTTTTCTGTTTATTTTCAACTTTAAAAATATTAGCCATTTCCATAATTGTTAACGCTCTATCTTTATCAGTAATTCCAGTATATGTTTGATAATGATTTACAGATAATGAAAATGTTGGATAATCACCATAAGGAGCTAAACCCATGATCATTTCTTTATTTGAAATAGAAGAGCTAGCAAGAATTTCATGCATATATTGTAATTCAAGAGATTTTGCAAAATTATTTTCAAGTGCTATACAGAGTAACCCACCAGCATTTTGACGCATACGTGCAACATGTTCAGGAGTGATAAATTCTGCTGCTACAACCATATCAATTTCATTTTCACGATTAGCTGAATCAAATAATAATACAAATTCTCCACGTTTAAGAGATTCAAGTCCAGTTTCAAGTGACATATACAAAAATTATTTCAATCTAGGTATATAGCTTACTAAAAAACGGGTAATTACCACTAAAGTAGTAAATAATTAGCCTTGTTTTAAAATATACTTACCAAGAATGTCAGTTTCAATATTAACCTTATCTCCTACTTTCTTAGTATGAAAATTTGTGATTTCAATAGTATGAGGAATTAATGAAACACAGGCCAATGTTTTTTTTATGTCAACAACAGTTAAACTAATTCCATCAATAGTAATCGATCCTTTCTTTACAATATATTTTGCCAAATTTTTAGGAACTTCAAAATAGACTTGAACCTCTTTAGGTTTTTTTAGAATTTTTTTTATTATTGCCACTCCATCTACATGGCCTAAAACAAAATGACCTTCTAATCTATCACCGGCCTTTAAACTTCGTTCAATATTTACAACACCACCAACTTTTAGATTGCCAAGATCAGTTTTTTTTGTAGTCTCTTCAATCATTTCAAAAATACATTTAGATTTAGATATTTTGGTTGCAGTAAGACATACACCATTAAGTGCAACACTTTGTCCAATTTTTAATCCCTTAACTTGTTTACCTAAATCAATAGTCATTTCAATTGCACTTCTATTTTTAGTAATTTTTGAAATTTTATTTACGGTTCCAATTCCTTCAACAATACCGGTAAACATCAAAATAAAGTGTAGTGTCTTTGTATAAATGGATTTAGGTATTAGTAAATGAAATTATTTTGAATTAGAATTTTTAAATTCATCATCACAAAATTGATGGAAAATAGAACATTTGTTTTCTTTAGCATCAGATTTAATTTTATCCATGTCTTTATTCAATACTCCTTGTGCAGCTAAAAATGCTTCATCAGGCATGTTTAATTTTTCAAATAATTTTGATTTTACAGTAGGTATTTCTCGTAGGCCTGAATCAATTCGTTGGGCTAAATCATAATAATCAATTGCATCTTGATAATTTCCAAGATGACTAAGTGAAATTGCCTTATTCATTAATGCAGTTACATCATTTGGATCAATTACAAGTGATGTGTCATAATATTGAAGTGCATCTTTATGACGATCCAATTGATTTAGAGATATTCCCATACTGTTTAGAGCCCAAGTATCTTTAGGATTTGTTACCAGAATACCTTCACATAATTTCAAAACTTCATCATATTTCTTTAAACTTTCAAGAGCAAAAATTTTATTTTTTAATGCATATGTATCAGATGGTTTTATTGTAAGAACTTTATCACAATACACAACTGTTTCTTCATAATTTTTTAGATATATGAGAGATAATGAAATATTTTGGAGAGCAAGCATATCAGATGGATCCTTTTTGAGTAAATCTTTACAGTAATTGTATAACTGATCATAATTTTCAGCATTAAACATACGAGTAATTACATTGGTTGGATCAAGAAGGTCAATCATATTATTATTTTACAATATCAAGTAGTGCTTTTGCTTGTTTATAGTGTACTTCATCTATCATTTTTCCATCAACTGTTGTAGCACCCTTGCCTTTCTTTTTGGATTCTAGATATACCTTACAAACTTTTTCTGCCCATGCAATTTCAGTGTTGTTAGGATAAAACGATGTATGAACAGTAGTAATTTGATCTGGATGTATAACACTTTTTCCAGAATATCCTAAACTTTTTCCAAAATTACAATCATTTTGTAATCCCTTCAAATCTTTTAGATCTTGCCAGATACCATCAATAGCAGATATTCCAGCTGCTGCGGCATCAACAGGAATTTTATATCTAGAGTATTTTCCACCTGGTGAGTCTTTGGTATATTCAACACCAAGATCATTTAGTAAATCAAAAATTCCAAAAATAATTGCAGTTACACGATTTCCAAATGATGCAATTGGGTATGAGTTAACAACACCTTCAGCTGATTCAATAGATGGAATAATTTGAATTGGTTTTAATTTTTTAGATTTTTCTAAACTGGAAAGAATTTTTTGTATTTTTTTTAATTCTGCAACATTATTGACTTTAGGGATAACTATTCCATCGATTCCTTTTTGAATAATTTCCTTTAGATCTGATGGAACTTTTCCTGATGATGGGGAATTAGTTCTAACAAAAATTGAAGAGGAGTATTCTGAACGAGATTTTAATGCATTTTTAATTAATTTTCTTGCATTAGTTTTTTCATCATCTGGGACAGAATCCTCTAAATCAAAACAAATGACATCAGCTTGAATCTTCTTTGCCTTTTCAAGAAATCTGGGATTGTTTCCAGGTACGAAAATAAGGCTACGGAAGAGCTGAGTCATTAAATGACTAAGCGCCTTCAGGCTTCATTAAGATTTTGCCAAACATGCCTTTTCCGGTTAACATCTTTGTATGTGCCTCTGCTGCTTGTTCAAAGGTGTATGTTGAATCGATTGCAGCTTTAATTTTGCCTTTACCCATCCAATAGAGACCTTGATCAAGTTCAGCTTTGGTTCCTTGTGTTGAACCTAAGATGTTAGTTCCTTTGAAGAACACATGTCTAAGATCAGTTTGCGCATTGTAACCAGTTGTTGCTCCACATGAAACAAGTGTTGCACCGTACTTTAACAATTGTAATTGTTTGTTCCAGTGTGTTTCACCGATATGATCAAAAGATAAATCAATACCTGGTGCTTCACCTTTTTTCTTTGCTAATTCTTTAGAAATTGCTCTAACTTCTTTGTGCCAATCCTCTTTTCTATGATCAACTGCAAAGTCAGCTCCAAGTTCTAAACATTTGTCTAGTTTGTCAGGGCTTGCAGTTGCAATAACATCGCAGTTGTATAATTTTGCGATTTGAATTCCAAAGCTTCCTACTCCAGAACCTCCACCCATAATTAGAACAGTTTGTCCAGGAGTAATTTTGGCTCTGCCAACTAGCATGTGCCAAGATGTTAACAAGGTCATTGATGCAGCTGCTGCTTGATCATATGACACACCTTCTGGGATTTTTGAAACATTAACTTCTGGTAAATGAGTTACTTCTTGGAATGCTCCCCAATTAGGACCTGTTTGGAATCCCCAAATCATTCTTTTGGTACAATCAAATTCTCTACCATCAGTACAGGCTTTACAAACTCTGCATGACATGTTAGAGTGAGAGACTACTTTATCTCCAATTTTTATATTTTTAACATCCTCACCAATGGCAATGACATCACCGGCAGCATCAGAACCGGAAACGTGTGGTAATGGAACAGGTACGGGTTGTCCTCGCATTCCCCAAATATCATTATAATTTAAGGCTGCAGATTTTACTTCAAAAACAACTTCATCTGCTTTTGGTTTTGGATCATCTATATCCTGGACTTTTAGGATTTTAGCATAATTATCGTCTGGTGCATATTCACTATATGTAACGGCTTTCATAAATAACTAGAAATGTTTCCCATAATTATATTTTATCTGTATTATACTCGATTTATCTTAAATTCACGCTTTGGTTGCTGTGTAGATAAAAGAATCTCTTTTAATTGATCATCAGTTATTTGTCCAGGCATTTTTCCTTGTGTCGCCATTCCAATTAGAAATTGTTCCACACTATCAGATAATTCAGGTTTAACCATTTTGATATTGTTTAATCTCATTCTAGCTTCAGGAGTAAGAATTTTTCTTAGAATTTGTTCTTTTTGTGCTGCTTGCTCATGATTGGGATTAGGATTATGATCTTGTGGCAAATCATTTGGCTCAGGAAAACTCATTTTGATCTAACGATATATTTTCAATTCAGGTTTTTCTAAAATTAATTCATTAAGAATTTCAGTTGCAAGTCTATCTAGTTTTTGCATTCCATTTTTAGAAACAACTCTACCCTTCTTTTCAATTTTTTCTAAATATCCAAGTTTTTCTAGTCCTTGAATCGCAGTACGAATAATTGCACCACTTGCGTCTTTATGATGAGCAGCACCATATCCAGATGGTCTACCGCCACCATAGTCTTTCTTTAATTCATTAACACCAATTGGACCATTAAAGTAAATTTTTCTAAGAATTGATGCACATCTAGTTTGCCACCATTCACTATCTTGTGGTGGTTTATCTGCATGTGCTCCAGTTTTGACAAATGGAGTCCAAGAAGGAGCAGGAATATCTTCATTCTTTAGAATATTTGCTAATCTTTCAATTAGGACATCTGCTGGTACATCATAGACTTTTGCCATAAAGTGCAAAAATCAATAATCGTCTTATAAATCATTGATACAAGAAATACAAATTCTGAAACATGGTTAGGCATAATTAAAAATCTTAAAAAAGATCGCATAATGACTTTTTTAGATAATTATGACACACCATATTCAATGAAAGAAAATGAGCATGAATATGAAAAAGATAGTAAAAAGAGATGATATAATCAATACAGAGAGAAAAGGAAGAATAATTTAATTCAAGTATACTACTAAATTTTTAAAATTCCTTCTTTAACTAGGAATTGAATTCCTTGAATGAATGAATTATCATCAATTACACCAGCTGCCCACCACTCAGCATTATTTTTTATCCAATCTGGAATGACATTAGATTTTTGATCTTGTAAGATTAATTGAGAATTAATTTGAAAGTTAGATGTAGACACAAAAAACTTTTCAAAATTATTAGAATTTTTGCCAGTTAAAATTAATTTAAATTCATATTTTTCGTCAGTTGGAATAAAAATTGAGTCTTGATAAATTCCATGTGGTGCTAAAATACCAAGATATTTTTTATCATTTCCAATATTTGAAAATATTTCTTTTCCAGATAAGTCTGTAACACCATAAACAAACAATACATTTGTTACAGGTATATTATTTTCATCAAAGAAAGAAAATGTAAAGGGTATTTTTTTACCA
>CAJQRN010000056.1 GCA_905612295.1 uncultured Candidatus Nitrosopumilus sp. | reverse complement strand
TAAAATAAATACAGATTCTCCACTTCAATCAATTGCATCTGTTTTATTTAATCATGCAAAAAAACAATCAGGTGCTATCAATTCAATTCTAGCAATTAAAGAAAAAACAGAAAAGAAATTAGAAAAATTTCAAAGTAAAACAGAAACTGAAAGAAACATAGATGTCATTACAGAAATTAGAAAGAAAAACTGGTATGAAAGATATAGATGGTTTATGACTACTGATGGGTATCTTGTAATTGGAGGTAGGGATGCAGCATCAAATTCGGCTGTAATTAGAAAACATTTGGATAAAAATGATAAAGTGTTCCACGGGGATATTTTTGGTTCGCCTTTTTTAATTATAAAAGATGCAGAAAATGCGCCAGATTCAACAATGAATCAAGTTGCTCATGCAACTGTTTCTTTTAGTAGAGCATGGAGAGAAGGATTGTATGGAGTTAGTGCCTACTGGGTGAATCCAGAACAAGTAAAAAGATCAGCTCCAAGTGGAGAATTCCTACCTAAAGGATCATTTACAATAGAAGGAACACGAAATTTTATCAAATCAGAGACTCTAAAATTAGCGGTTGGAATCATGATAGATGAAGATAAGAATTATGTTTTAACATGTGGTCCTCCAGAACCAATTAAAAAAAATTCAATATGCTATGCAATAGTTGAACCAGGAGGAGGGGAAATGGCTGAATGTGCAAAAAAAGTAAGACTAGAATTTTTAAAAATATTTGAGGATATTACAAAAAAATTCAATATTGATGAGTTCGTTCGCGCATTACCTCCAGGTAAAAGTCAAATTACAGCAGTTAGTATGGGTGATTTAGAAAAACAGAGTATTATTGATGAACAGATAGAGTAGATGAATCAGTATCAAGTGACATTTTAATTCCATTTTTAATTGATAGAAATTCTTCATCACTAATAGTAATTAATGGAATATTAGCTAATGCACATCCAGTAGCAACTGTAAGATCTGCTTTTTTACAAATCATTGCAAGTGGTGCAGCATTATTTGATTTTATAGAATAGATAGTGTATGCACCTACACTACTGCCAACACCTGATGGAAATACAAGAATGGTATCTTTAATTGCTTTTTCAAAAAGAGGGTGTTTTTTATCACTAATAATTCCAGTTTTTTTATCAACTGTTCCCAAAAAATTAATTGGATCATTTGATTTTAAAACAATACCTTCTACCTTTCCTGAAACTAAAATTTTATTCATCTTGTTTCATCTTCGACAATTTGTTTTAATGATTTTAAATTAACATCCACACCATTAGAATTTTTAAGATAAAATGCACCTTTGATACTATTAGTGGTAACTGCATCAACATCATCTTTAGATATCAATGGCGTTAGACATGTACAACAATCAGCAAGAATTTCACATCCAGCACGCTCAAGTTCTGTTATGTAGCCAATTTTTTGTGCCTGTTCCTTTACAGTTCGAGGTAAGAAAACCATACATCTTTTTTGAAAAGAACGACCTTTTAGTTTAGCAGTAAGATCAGAAATTTCATCTAAACCTAATTGAGGACTACCAAGTGTAATTAAATCGCCTTTTTCTGCAGTATTAAGCTCATCATGGACATTTTGCATTTCTTTTTCATCAAAATCTATTTTTTCAGTATTTGGGTCACCCTCACCAAAAATAAATTTAGCACAAGTTCCAGATGTACCCATTCCACCACACATTGCTTTAGATTGTCTTTGATCCATTTCATCAAGACCAGAAATATTTACAGATGTATCACCTAATTTTCCAGCATAAAATCCTAACATCCCATATGTTAATTCATTTGGATTTTTAACTTTCATTCGTATTGTAATATTTGGAGTATCTTCTTTTCTTAATGAAGAATAAGGGCTTTTACCAACAATAGCACTAGCTAGTGCACTAAATGCACTTTCTTTGTTTGTTTTTAAATTATCATATGAATTTGCATGGATAGCAGCATTACTTTCTGCAAATGCAACTTGTGTTCCATTTTTAGGAATATCAAAAATTTCATAAGGAATACAAGAAAAGGATGGAATTACCCCCATTGTTTCATATGAATTTTTAATGGATAATTGCTTTGAAATAAAATTTTCATCTAATTTATAATTAGATACATTATCAATATCAAATCCCATTGGATTCAAAGTTGTTTTTACTGTAACACGGGCATCTTTACTAACGCTAGATAGAAGTTCTTCTCCAGCATCACCGATTGTATTA
>CAJQRN010000055.1 GCA_905612295.1 uncultured Candidatus Nitrosopumilus sp. | reverse complement strand
CACATGTTGCACTAATGAAAAAAATGGGTATTGCTGATTATGAACCTGCTTCTGATTCTGGTAACATGCGATTTTTTCCAAACGGTCGTTTGATTAAATCTCTAATTGAGAGATACGTCACTGACAGAGTCAAAGAATATGGTGGCTATGAAGTTGAAACTCCAATCATGTATGATTCTGAACATCCGAGCATGGTTAGTTATTTCAATCGTTTTCCTGCAAGACAATACAATATTGATTCTGACGGGAAAAAATTATTTTTAAGATTTGCTGCATGTTTTGGACAATTCCTAATGGCCAATCATTTCCAAATGTCTTTCAAGAACTTGCCTTACAAACTCTATGAACTTACTAGATACAGCTTTAGACGTGAACAATCTGGTGAACTTGTAGGGTTAAGACGACTTCGAGCATTCACTATGCCTGATTGTCATGCATTTTGCGCTAACATGACTCAGGCCATTGATGAAATAAAAATAAGATTTGATTTATCTCAAAGTGTTCTAAATAATCTTGGAATTAAGCAATCTGATTATGAAATGGCAATTAGATTTACTGAAGATTTCTACAATGAAAATAAACCTGCAATTGAAGAATTAGTAAAAAAGAATGGAAAACCTGTCTTAGTTGAAATGTGGACTGAAAAATTCTTTTATTTTGTTTTAAAATGGGAATTTAATTTCATTGATAATCTTGGAAAGGCATCTGCACTTTCAACTGATCAAATTGATGTTGAAAATGGAGATAGATATGGAATTGAGTTTATAGATGAAAATAATGAGAAAAAACATCCAATAATTTTACACAATTCACCTAGTGGTGCTATTGAGAGAATCATTTACGCATTATTAGAAAAAGCTGCAACTGATTCATACGAAGGTCGAAAACCTCAATTCCCATTGTGGTTATCCCCTACACAAGTTAGAATTATTCCGTTAAAAGATGAATTCAATGATTTTTGTGAACAATTATCCAATAAAATTTCAACTAATTCTGTTCGTGTTGACATTGATGATAGAAATGAAAGTATTGGAAAACGAATACGCGAAGCAGAAAAAGAATGGATTCGATATATTCTTGTTATTGGTGATAAAGAAGCAAATTCTGAAAACCTCAGTATCCGTGATAGACAAACAGGTGATGTTAGAGAATTATCTTTTGATAATTTCTTAAATGAAATTAAAGAACAAACAAAAGATAAACCGTTTACTGGTTTGAATTTTCCAAAGTACATCTCAAAACGTCCAAATTTAATGGTGTAATTCTATTATGAGTTTTCTTGATTTATACATGAACAATAATCCGCTAATTACTGGATCTGAGGAAGACGGTGAGCCTGTAGCCACTATTTTCGGTGTACCTTTTGATTCTACTCATTCATACAAACCCGGTTGTAGATTCGGTGCTGATGCAATTAGAGATTCCTTTAACAATATTGAAATTTTTCATCCTGAACTTGGAATTGATTTAGAATCTGTAAACATCGAAGATTTAGGAAATACTCGTCATACTGTTGTTGCATCTGAAATGATTGACATGTTGAAAAAAATTACCCCTGAACTTGTTGCTAAACAACGTCAACTTTTCATTTTAGGCGGTGAGCATTCAATTACGTACGGAACGTATACTAGTTTTCCAAAAGAAACTGGATATGTTGTTTTTGATGCACATTATGATTTACGCGATGAGTTTGCAGACATTAAACTAAGTCATGCATCTTACCTGAGAAGAATTGTTGAAGAACGAGGTGCAGAAAATATTTTACATGTTGGTGCACGAGCATTTGTAAAAGAAGAATTAGAGTTTCTTACAGAAAATAAGATTAAAACAATCTCTGATAGGGAAATTAGAGATAACAAAGGACCTCAATTACTCAAAGATTACGTTTCTACTTTTGACACCATCTATTCTAGTTTTGATCTTGATGTATTGGATCCTGCATATGCTCCTGGTGTTGGTAATCCCGAAGCTGTAGGAATAACTTCTAGAGAACTATTTGATATGATTTATTCTCTCAAAGAAACAAAAGTAACTGGTGTTGATATCGTAGAACTAAACCCATATCATGATAATGGAGCAACTGCATCTTTGGCTGCCAAAATTATTTCAACCATGATTGCCCTAAATTTATCTAAATAAAATAGACTTTACCTTCTAATGTCTGGATAATTTTTTTATATCATTTTACGTGTAATTCTTAAAATATCTGACACTGTTCTTGTTGCCTTCTAGCCTATTCATTTTATTGGATGGGATTACAAAATACGGTCTAATTCTACTTTTCTTTGCATAAATCATGTTGTTATTCTGGGTAAACACGCCTAGATCTTAGATATTCGCATATTATTTTGTAATTAGGTACCTTAACTAAATCCAATTCATAAAATTCTGTTATGAGTAATGATGGATTTGACAAATATGGG
This sequence comes from uncultured Candidatus Nitrosopumilus sp., assembly GCA_905612295.1. Classification (GTDB taxonomy): domain Archaea; phylum Thermoproteota; class Nitrososphaeria; order Nitrososphaerales; family Nitrosopumilaceae; genus Nitrosopumilus. The sequence continues at coordinate 614 of CAJQRN010000055.1, read as the reverse complement.
TATTATACAGATGGATTCAACAAAGAAGGAAATCATAAAGCAACAGGAACAAAATTCAACAAAGAAGGATTCGCCAAAGATGGTTTTGATAAACTGGGATATGATCAAGATGGTTTCAGTAAAAATGGATATAACAAAAATGGTTTTGATAAAAAGGGTACTCACATAGCAACTCATACTTTGTTTGATAATGCTGGATTCAACAAAGATGGTTTTGATAAACTAGGAAAGAATAAACAAGGATTGACGAGTAATGAATAGTAATAAGAAAAATAATTTCTGAAACTTTCTGTTTAATTTGGTAGTTAGATGGTATGTAACTACACCATTTTCTTTATGATGTGGGATTTGACTATCCTGTCTAACTCTAGTTTTCTTTTGCGTTAATTGTATTTCCCACTGCCTATTCCTTTTGGTGTTTTTGGTGGTTTTGCATGTGCTTTATTCATGTGCCTCATTGTTCTATCAGGGTCAGTAAATTTCATGTGGCATATCTTGCATTCTGTATCGACAATATCATTTGATTTTCTTTTGAATAAATTCAATTAATCAGGATAAAATTAAAGTATTAATAAATTAATAATTTCTAACGTGATTTAGCCAATACTTCTAAC
>CAJQRN010000054.1 GCA_905612295.1 uncultured Candidatus Nitrosopumilus sp. | reverse complement strand
TAGCGTATTTTCTTAAGGAAAAAAATCCAAAGAGTGTTGCAATTATTTCAGAAGACTTTGTTTCAACAGATCTAACATATTGTCAAATGGTATCGAAAGAAATGAAAATTCCATTATCAATATACAATGTACCCACATCGATCATACTTGATGCAATTGAGAATACAATTAAAATTTTAAAAAATTTTAACGATATTGAAATTCGTAATAATGTTGTAATGTATTTAGCAATGAAATGGGCAAAAGAAAATAATGAAAAATCAATAATTACAGGGGACGGGGCAGATGAATTATTTGCAGGTTATAACTTTCTAGTAAATAAACCAGAAAAAGAATTGGAAAAAGAAATTAAAAGACTATGCTCAATAATGCACTTTCCAACTCAAAAAATTGGAAAAGCATTAGGAATTGAAATAGAGTCACCATTTCTGAATGAAAACATAATAGAATTAGCTAATCAAATTCCAACCAACGTAAAAGTAAAAGAAGAAAATGGAAAAAGATATGGAAAGTGGATTTTACGTAAGACATTTGAAAAATACATACCTCGACAAATCGCATGGAGAGAGAAATCCCCAATGCAAGAAGGGGCCGGAACCGCAGGATTAACAAATTTGTTTGAATCCATAATTAGTGAAGAATCATATGTTGAAAGAAAATTAACAGTTGAAAAAGAAGATGGGGTTGTAATTAGAAGTAGAGAATCGATGTATTACTATGAAATTTTTAAGAAAGCATATGGCTCACCGGTAGATAATAATTCTCAAGAAACATGCCCATATTGTAAACACAAAGTTAAAAATTCAAAATTCTGCAGAATGTGCGGAGCTTTTCCAATCTAAGAATTATTTTTGTATTTACCTGGTTTTTTAATGAAAATTTTGCGACAACCATTACAACAAAAATAAAATGTTTTACCATCATGTTCATGAATTATTCCTAATTCTGCATCAAATTCAAGTCCACAAACAGGATCAACTGGCATAAATTTTTTTACCGTTAAATTCTATTTATACATTAAGGAACAGCAGTAAATCCACATCAATAATTGATTATACCAGTGAATCTAATTTTAGAATCAGCAGACAGTATTGAATTGTAAATTAAGATGTCAGTTTTTTGACCAAAGATAAAAAATCATCAGGAGTAATTGGCAAAATATTCATAATTTCAAGATTTTCTAAAACATGTTCAGATGTTTTTTGACCTACTAACGGAGCAAGAACACCAGGGGATGAGCGAATAAACTGTAAAGCACGTAATGAAGGTTTTAGGTCATTAAATTCAGGCATTGTGCCAGGAGTTAGTAATCTTCCTTGCATAAATGGCACACTAGTAAACACGCCAATTCCTAGCGTAACAGCAGATTCTAAGATAGATACAGATTTGTTTTGAACAGTTTGATTTTTTGCAAGTAAAGCTTGATCATAATTCATGTTAAAGGGTAACTGTATAAATTTAAATCCATGATTATCACCGCCAATTTTTTTTGCCATCTCAACAACATCTTCAAGTGAAAGATACTGAGGATTTTCCTTCGTTACTCTAAAACATTCCCAAGTTGCCATACCGTAAAATTTAATTTTTCCTTCAGCACGTTTTTGCTCATATAATTCAAAAACAGTTTTTAATTTTTCTAAAAATTCTTCTTTTGAAATATCTTTAATCTGTGCTTCAATACCATTGTGAAGATACATCAAATCAATGCAATCTAAATTCAAATTTTTTAAACTTCTATCTAATTGATCAGACAAATATGCAGGGGTCATACAATGATAACCAGAGTTGATATCACCTTCCTTGATAATTCCAGGTTTTCCAAGTTCACGTATAACATACTGCATCAAATCCTCTTGAATGTCACCATCATTTGTTACGTAACCATTTTTACTGCTAACAAATATTTGATCACGAGTAATTTTTTTTTCATCAATTAATTCAGATATTGCTTTACCAACAGACCGTTCGGCTTTTTGTGAACGATAGTTAATTGCAGTATCAATTACATTAACACCAGATAAGATAGATTGTTTTACTGCACTTGTTACTAATTCATCAGTTTTAGTATCAGGGTCACCAAGGTAAGTTCCGATTCCAACATTGGAAAGGAAGAGATTTTCAAATTTGTTAAAATTAAGTGAATTTACGCCTGAATTTTGAAGAAATTTTTGAGTACCACTAGTAGTTGCAAATCCTGAAATCATGATAAATCTAGAACAGTGGTAAATTTATGTCTGTTTGAACAGAAAGTAAGAAACTCAAAGCAAAAAGAATACCTGTAATTCGACTAAACTTTAAAGTGGAAGACATGAACGGAACTAATTCCTCAATAGCATCATAGTTTTTTTGTAAACCTAATCCTGATTTTATTATTAATGGAAAGCTAAGTAAAGTGATTAAAGATAAAACAGGAAACAAACTTACAGAAACGCCAATTAAAATTACAACGTAAGAGATTAGTGGAAAAATCCAGAATAGTTTTATTGCTTTTTTCTTTCCAACCACAATCACCAAAGTTTTTCTGCCTTTAGATTTATCAGCATCATGATCAGGAAAAGATGCAATGAATAAAACCAACGAAGATAATGTGCCAATTACAATCCCTGCAAGAATGGATTCAATATTTACTTCTCCAGATTGAATAAAAAATGTGCCAATTACAATCATTGAACCTTTTACAGCTACAAAGAACTCACCTAAACCAGAATCAACAATTTTAGTGGAATAAAAATAAATAGACAATATTGCAAATCCCAAAATTATTGCAATTAAAATTCCATGCGTCATAACAAAATAACTTCCAATCAGAGAACCAATTATTAAAAATGCAACACCTGCACGATAAACAGAAGAGGGTTTAAGCAACCCCTCAGGTAAAACACCAGTCCCACCACTCATTTTTGTTCGAGTTGTTTTAGTGTCAATACCTCGTTTAAAGTCCCAATAATCATTTAGTAGATCAACACTAGCATGAAGTGCCATCACTCCAGCAAAAGTCAAAATTAGATCAAGATGGTCAATAGAACCATTTTGAGACCAATGTAAAGCCATGCCTACAGAAACTGCAATAATAGATGCTAGAAGGA
>CAJQRN010000053.1 GCA_905612295.1 uncultured Candidatus Nitrosopumilus sp. | reverse complement strand
ATGCATACATGGATGCTCCAATGACTGATTTCCATCAGTATAGAGCAAAAGTTACTGGATACACACCAGCACCTAACAGATATTTCGTTAGAGGCACAGCTCCCGTAGGAAAGGTACCAACCAAAAACTGGAATGATCAAAAAGCAACAGTAACTGGTTACACACAACCATCAGACCAATACTTTGCAACCAGAGCAAGAATTGCATATCATCCACCTACAAAGAGATTTGGAAGTTTCAGTGGTGTAGCAATGACAGTACAGGGTGTTACTCTAAAAGCAACTGCTCAAGAATCTCCAAAACCCCAAGTTTCTAAGCAAACACCTCCGCCACAAACTACCTCCAGCGATGGTGGTAAATCTAAACAAGACAAATTATCGGATTATGAATCTGATTATTTGAAAAGATTGGCGCAACAAAAAATTGATGATGCAAAAGCAGCCGCAGAAGCCGCAATAGCAGAAGCTCAAGCAAAAGTATCTACTAACAAGAAAGGTGGTGCATTACCAAAAGGATTTGAAGCAAAAACAGAGCCAGTTAAACCTTCTAGAGGAACATTGCCAAAAGGTTTCTAACCTTTTCTTTTATTTTATAAAATCTTCTAGTACTTGTTTTGCATGTCCTGCAGGTTTTACTTTAGGATATATTTTAAAAATTTTCCCTTTCTCGTTTACTAAAAATGAACTTCTAGTTACTCCCATGTATTCTCGTCCCATAAATTTTTTCATTCCCCAAACACCAAATGCATTTGATATTTCTTTTTCTGTATCTGATAATAGAACATACTTTATTCCCATTTTATTACAGAATTTTTTATGTGAATCTACGTCATCTGGGCTGATGCCAATAATTTCTATATCGTTATCTTGAAATTTTTTATATTCTGCTGAAAATTCATCTGCTTGTGTTGAACACCCTGGTGTGAAATCTTTTGGATAAAAATAGATGACGTGTTTTTTTCCTTTAAAATCTGTTGATTTTACTTTTTTTCCATTTGAATCATTAACTGTAAATTTTGGAACAGAGTCTCCTTCTTCAACCATAATTGAAAAAACTAAAATTTAGTATTTATAAAATCTCCCTTCTTTCACCATAGTTCTAATCGTTGCTCTATGATCCAATCCCAATCCCATTGTTTATATTGAAATCTCTGACGGATTGCTTTATGGTTAATACTAGAGCATGGCTTGCTGAAGCAATTGCAACATTTGCACTAGTATTCTTTGGTCCATTATCTGTAATTCTAGCAGTTGTTGTTTTCGGTGATGGAACATTATCTACAGAAGCAATTATTATGATATCTTTGGGCCACGGTGGTGCAATTGCATTAATGGTATATGCGTTTGGCCATGTTTCAGGGGCTCACATTAATCCTGCCGTAACAATTCCTATGATGATCACCAAAAGAATTGGTGTTAAAGATGGAATTGGCTATATTCTATTTCAAATAATTGGTGCAGTTATTGCAACTGCAACATTAGCTGTATTATTCCCAGAAATTGGAAAACAAGTTCTCTGGGGTGCTCACGGTGGACCAAGTGACATATTGAATGGAAGTGTCATATCTGCTGTAGTCTTAGAAATAATTTTCACATTCTTCTTAGTAACTGTAATCTTTATGACTGCTGTACACAAAAAAGCACCAAAGAGTGTTTATGGTGCAGCAATCGGTGGTATGGTTTTCTTGTTACACTTAATCGGAGTACCGTTAACCGGTGCATCTATGAATCCTGCAAGATCATTCTCTCCTGCATTAATTTCAGGTGATGCTGGTTTGTGGGAAGTTCAATGGATATATTGGATTGGTCCAATTATCGGTGGTATTCTCGCAGGTGTTCTTATGACTTACATCTATGTAAACAAATCTGAAAAAGAAGAATAATTTTTCAAATACCAACATTTTTAAAAATTTAAAATACTTTTTTTCATTATGTCTTTGCCAAATGATTTACTTGAATTATTCACTTCTGAATCTAATAAATTAGAAAATCTTGTCAATGCCCTAAACTTTGATTCTGAATTATCTGTAAATCAAATTGTTGAAGTTTATTATCAAATTACAAATCTATCTTCAATGATTACAGTTGTAAGGCCACAACTTGATCAAAATAATGCCAAGATACTATATGTTGAAAAATTTATCTCTAAAAAATTTAATTCTACTATACATCCAAAAATAATGGAGCGTATTGCAATTTCAATATCTGATATTACTCGTAATTTACAATCTATTAATTCTGAACAAAAATCTAAGGAAACTATTGAAAATGAGGCTAAATTATATGAAAAATTACGTGAAATAATGAGTACTAACGAATTTGTAAAACAATATGATGCAGGTCTATCATATGATTAAAAAACTTGCTGAAAATCTGGTACATCTAAAAAAAGAATTTGCGTTAAACTATGATGGAACTAGTCAGATTCAAGAAATAATTCCAATTTCAAAATCTGAATCATTTCCAATTGATCAAGATAAATTAAATTTACTTCATGAGTTTGCAACTAGAAATCCAATTTACTATAATTCATTTAAAAAAATAATTGATGATCTTCCTTGTATTGTCTATGAAGGTGATATTAACAAATACTGGCTAAACAGTATTCAACATAATTCAAGCCATGCTCCATTTTCACCCACATGGATTATGTCTGGATACATTCTGTCATTATTTGCAAAAGAAAATGGATATTCTGAAATAATTGATATTGGTTCTGGTGATGGACGCATTGCCTATTGTAGCAAAATACTTGGAATGGAATCACATAGCATTGAACTTGATAATATGTTGGTTGATCTTCAAAAACCATTAGCAGCAAATGTCAATTTTAATCCAAATTGCTCTGATGCCGTTACATTTGATTATTCTTCATTGAATTTAAGAAAACCATTATTCTTCATTGGCGGTCTTGCTCAAATGGGTGGATTGGAATTAGCAACAGGTGTACTGAATAAAATTAAATCTGATTCTAATTTGCGGTGTAATGCTGGATGGAGTTTTGCTGGAACTTTATCAAAAAAATACCCTGCAGATTCAAAAAGTAAGGCTGGATGGGGCAGTTTTATTGAAAATAACTCTCTTCAGTCAATTCAAAATATTTCATTACCCACTGCTTGGTCTTTTCATGAATCTGATGAAACACAATATGTTTTTGCAAAACCTCTTTGAGTAATAGCAATCCAAATTAAGTGTCAATTTTAAAATATTCTTGGACACGTGGCTCAGCTTGGATAGAGCAAGCGCTTGCGGAGTGCTAGGTCGTCGGTTCAAATCCGATCGTGCCCGCTTATTATTTTATTTTAGTAATTCCCTGAAATTTTACTTATTCTTAAATAACATATTAATTCATAATTGTAATGAGCCGTCAGGATTTTACAAATTCTTCAATTACAGTCAAAGATATTATGACTAAAGCACTAATTTCTGTCAATACCGAAACTACTGTATTTCAAGTAGCAAAGATGATGGAACAAGGCGGGATTGGCGCAGTTCTTGTAAAGAAAGATGATCATCTTGTTGGTATTATCACTGATAGGGATTATGCAACAAAAATTGTATCTCATAATCTTCCATCTGATACTTCTGTAGAAAAAATAATGTCTTCCCCACTAATCACAATTAATTTTGATGAATCTATTTCTGCTGCAGCACAAAGAATGACTAGTAAAAAAATTCGAAAACTTCCAGTAACTGATAATGGAAAAATAATTGGATTAATTACCTCTACTGATTTAGTTACTCAACTTACTAAATAATTAGAATGCTTTTGTTTTTCTAAGAAATATCGTCACTGATATCATATAGCATGTTGTGGCTATGATCTCTGAAATTATTGATGCAAGGTATGGCTCAATGCCAATTTCTAAAAAATAATATAAGCTTGGCCACCTAATTCCTAGATATATTATCTCTCCAACCCCAAATGATGAGATTAATTTTAGTAATTCTTTTTTAATTAATTTTGATTCCATGGTTTTGTACCTTTTCCTATTATCCATGTAAAACAAACTTGAAAATAATCCAAAGTAAATTATGTATCCAATAATTATTGTTATGGTTGTAGTTAGATAATTGTCATAATTTGCTAATAATTGAGCAGCAACTGCGGATAATGATGCTGATGCAATAAAACAAATTATAAAATTTCTATTAATTTGTAATAATTGTTTATTTAATTTCATAGTTTTTTTAACAGTTTGGACAACTTTTACCTGAATCTTTTTTTGATTTACCATGAGCTTTTTGCATATGTCTCATCAATCTTTCTGTGGCTGTAAAATTCATTCCACACATTTGACATTCTGTACCTGTGATGAGCATTCCTTTTTCTTTATTTCCAAAAAACCCCATAAATTGAGATTTTTTATATTGATTAAAAACGTTTTTCCTACATTAGATATTATCTTAGAAAGTAACTTTTTTTAGGGAAACCTTATTGCTATCTTCGGTAATGTAAGTTAACTTGGATTGTTTAAGATGTAATGGTAAGGGAAAGTTTACGAATGAATTTGGAATTGTAGAAAAATGTACCTTTTGCCAAAGTCCTGATTTATCTTTTGGATAGATAATTTCATGTAAATATTCGGTAAAACAAAACAAACAAAATAAATTATTTTTAATTAATCTAAATTATGATTATCAAAAAAAGATGTGAGTGGGCAAAAGATGAGTCAAACATTACTTATCATGATAACGAGTGGGGAGTGCCAGTACATGATGATCTGATATTATTTGAATTTTTAATTTTAGAAGGTGCTCAAGCTGGATTATCTTGGAGAACTATTCTTAATCGTAGAGATGGATATCGCATTGCATTTTCTAATTTTGATGCCGTTGCAGTTTCAAAATATACTCAAAATCATGTTAAAAAATTAGCACAAAATATAGACATTATTAGAAATAAACTTAAAATTAATTCTGCAATTAATAATGCCAAACAGTTTATTAAAATTCAACAAGAATTTGGATCTTTTGATAAATATTTGTGGAGTTTTGTAAACCATAAACCTATTAAAAATAAATTTAAAAAACACTCTGACTTACCTTGTTCCAGCATAATATCTGAAAAATTAAGTCAGGATCTTAAAAAACATGGATTTACTTTTGTTGGACCCATAATTTGCTATTCACTAATGCAAGCAGTGGGAATGGTAGATGATCATACATCTGATTGTTTCAAATATTCGAAATAGATCTGCATAATATTTAATATTTGCAATTATTTTAACAAATATTAGAAGTTCTATGAATCAAAATTCTTTTGCAACGTCATTATCTTGTATAGATGGTAGAGTTCAACTTCCTATGATTAGTTGGATTAAAGATAGATATTCTGTAGATTTTGTTGATACTATTACTGCACCTGGGATTGATAAGGTAATTTTTGATGGTGATGTTGAATCTATTAAAAAAAGTATAATGATTTCTATTTCTAATCATAAATCATCCCATGTTGTTATTTCAGGTCATTTTGGATGTGCTGGAAACCCTGTTTCTGATGAAGATCATTTTACTCATATTAAAAAAAGTGTTGAAATTATCTCTTCTTGGAATTTAGATGCTGATGTTGTTGGTGTCTGGCTTGACGAAAAATTTATTCCTCATTTAGTATAATTTATTTTTTTATCTCTAACCGTAAATCATGCAATGTTCACATTCACATATTTCTTGTTCTTTTGATTTTTTTAGACATTTTTTATGTTGACCTGCTTGACATTGAACACATACTTCTTCTATGTTCTCTACTTCTGTGTATTTTTTTGATTGATCAAATCCAAAACCTCCATCTTGCGGTCCTACCATGACTTTTCACTAATTTATCTAGTATTTCTAGTTCACTAATCTAATGCAATTTTAATTGTATTCTGCAATTCTATTTTATTTTCTTCAATTATTCCTCTAATTTCAAATGTGTCTACATATCCACCTGCGGATGCGCGTGTTGCTTTGAGTAGATAGTGCAATGACCCCTCTTCAATTTTTCCAACATAGTACCCGTAAAGAAAATCCAATTCATCGTTGCATTTCCAAATTTTTTTAATATTTGGAAATGTCTGTTCAATTTCTGTAGGTATTTCTTTAATTCTTCTTTTGATGTAATTGTCTAATGACTTTCTAATTGTATTATCTTGAAGCAATTCTATTTTTATCTAACACTTGCTACTTTTTAGTCCTTATTTTGATATCTTTTTTTTTCATCTTTTTCGTTATCCCACATATGCATAGTACCTCTAATCATAAATGAGCCCACTATTATGGCAACTAATCCGCCCACGACAAAAATAATTAATTTTCCAATGTCTTTGATACTTACCAACATTATTTCCTTACTGTCATTCTAATTATAACTGTCTAAATTTATCAATTAGATTCAATAATACGTTTGATATTTTTTTAATATGAGCAAAAAACAGCAAGTTGTTGCATGGATTGCAATGATTGGAGGGGGTATAGGTTTCTTCTTCTTCTCTATCGAAATGGCTGAATTTATGCGTTAATTCTGAAAATTAATTACGTTCTTTTTATTTGAAATATTGATGTCTACTATTACTTCTGAAATCAAAAATTTTCTAGATCTTCAAAAATTAGGTTATGTTGCAACTGTTTCTTCTGATGGTAAGCCTAACATTTCTCCAAAAGGCACTATCATTGCCTGGTCTTCTACAGTTCTTGCATTTGCAGATATTCGTTCCCCTGATACGATATTGAATTTACAAAACAACCCTTTTGTGGAAATCAATGTAATTGATCCTTTATCTCGTAAGGGGTATCTATTTTCTGGAACTGCCAAAATAATTAAGGATACTCCTCTTTATCGTGATATCCTTACTTATTATAGAAATAAGGGTATTCAAAGTCCAATTAATTCTATTGTGATAGTTAACGTTTCATCTGTCTCTATCGTGACATCTCCTCTGTATGATTTAGGAAAAACTGAATATGAAATTAAATTAAAATGGAAAAAATATTTTACTGATTTATAATTTTTAGATTTAATTTGTTGTCGATTTAATTTTTATTAATTCCTGTCTTGTTTTTTTATGCGCTTCTCTCTCTTCTTCTAACAGTCCTTGTATTCCTTCTAATTCTTTTTGTGCTGTACTAAGTTTTGATTTTAATGATCCTACAACTATGCTTGCAGCCTCTATCACACTTGCATTATTTTTTTCAATAGGATTATTCCCTGTGATTTTTTTCTTTTCTTTTGGTGTAAGAATACTAGTATCTTGAAAATTTTCTTTTTCACCTAACTCTTTCTTTGCATTATATAATCTTGAATTTGCTTCATCTAATTCTTTTCCTACTTCTACTTGCTGCTTTCTTATTCCATGTAGTGTTGTTTGCCCTTTTACAATTTCTTCTTTCATTTGCTTGTGTTCTTTTGTAATTTTATCTAATTCCTCTTTTATTTTTTTAAAATTATTTTCAGTTTTATTAAATTCATCAATTGTTTTTGTATCTTTAATTTGTTGAGCATTTTTGATCTTTTCTCTTGTTTCTCTATGTTCTCTTTGAACTATGTCTAATTCCATCTTTTTTTGGTTGAACTCTTTTTTTATTAGCATTAAATTGGTGACTGTTGTATCATATTCTTCTTTGACTGTTTGAATTTTTTCTGTAATTTTTGTAATTTCCTCTTGCTTTATCCTGAATTCATTTTGAAGACCTTCTACTTCTGTTTCTAATTCTTCTTTGAGTATGGATTCATTGTTTTCCTCTATCTCAACTTCTTTCTTTTTGCCAAAAAATCCCATTACTTTTTCTCCCTCTTTTCTAAAAAATGAACCTTTCTTTATTGACGTTTTACTCTATTTCGCACAAATTTTAGATAAAATCCAATTGAACCAATTATTATGCCTCCAACCCATCCGATTAGACTCAAACTTGCCGGAAAAATATCCTCATTTGGTGTTATTATGAGTAATAATGCACCTAAAATTATTAATGCAAATCCTCCACTGTTCTTACTTTTGTTGTATTCTCCGTGAACCATGATTAAAGATATTCTGAAAGTGTTTTGGCAACTTGTTTTCTTCCAATATCTCCAATGAATGGTCCTATTTTTGGTCCTCTTGAAGTTCCTAAAATTATTTGATATAATATTTTAAAGAAATCTTTTGGTTGTACGTCATTTGCTTTTGCAATTTGATATATTGTATTTTGTATATCTTCTGGATCTTCTTCTTCTTGTAATGCTGTAACTAGTATTCCTAGTGCTTTTTTAGATGTATCATCTAACTCTACTTCTGTTTTTTCTTGTTCATCGAACTCATCTGAATAATTTCCTGCAATTTCAATTAATTTTTCAATTTCTGGTTCTGGATTTTTTATTACACCATAATCCATTAGTTTTTTCATCACCCTTTCATTTCTATCTTCTTTGAAAATTTTTGTTAATTCAATTAATAGTCTATAATTAACATGGATGCTTGATTGTTTTGGTGGATTAAGAAGATTGACATATTCGTACAGTCCTTTTAATTTAGTTAATTTTGCTTGATTATCTATTTTGATTTTTCCAAAGTATGTATCTTCAAGTTCATTATACTCATTCATCAAACCTGGAATGTCGTCAAATCCTAATTCTCTTGCCCCTGTAATTCTTTTGTATAACAATAGTAGGATTGATTTTGGACTGCCAAACTCTAACCATTTTTGTGCTGTAATTACATTACCTAATGATTTTGAAATCTTTTTTCCTCCTTTATCCAAAAACATTTCATATTTTACGTGGTGAGGATGTGGCACTCCTAAAATTTCATCTGCGACCCAGTCATTTACTTTCACTGAATCCATGATATCTTTTCCATATGCTTCAAATCTGATGTCAAATGCAGACCAACGTGCTGCAAATTCTACTTTCCATGCTAATTTTCCTAAATCTTTTGTAATGTCTGATTCGCCTTCATGACCGCAACCCTTGACCATCTTTGAACCAATTTCTGTATCGTGACATTTGTATTTCACTTTTTTTTCTGAAATAATGTATTCTGTAGCTTCAGCTGTGTAGAGTCTATTACATTCTGAACATACTGGAAAATAGGGTAAATATTTTTGATATTTTTCTTGTCCTACTAATTCTGAAATCCCATCTCCTATTTTTGTACTATTTTGCAATATTGTATGAATATGATCTTTTAGTAATCCTTTTTCGTATGTGTCTTTAGCTCTTCTAAATTCATATTTTATTCCAACTTTATCCAATCCATCCAAAAGAATACTGCTCATATGCATTCCGTAAGAGTCATGACATCCATAAGGATCTGGAATTAATGATACTGGTTTTGCAATGTGCTCTTCTAATCCAAACTCTTTCATTCCTTCTGGAACTTTTCTTAATCCATCTAGATCATCTGAGTATGCAATTAATTCTGACTTGTATCCTAAATTCTCTAATGCTAATTTTACACCATATGCCCTAACGGCATCACCTAAACTTCCAATGTGTGGGATTCCTGATGCACCTAGGCCACTCTCTACCCTTAGCATATCTAAATTTCTTCCTAGTTTTTTTTCACGTTCAATTAATTCAGATGCTAATTTATCTATCCATGTTCCTTTACCAATAATTTTTTCTTCTGACATCTCTTTTCACTAATTCAATATCTTGGACATGTATGGCCCATATAATGAATACCCTAATTTTTGATAATATTCTCTTGTACCTATTGCACTAATCACTAGAAGTTTTTTGGCATCAAATTCTTCTTTGGATATTTTTTCAGCCTCTTTCATCAATTTCTTTCCCAAGCCTGTATGTTGAACTTCATCATCTTCTTTTTCTCCAAGTTTCAATGATTTTCCATATACGTGAATTTCTCTTACTATGCATGTGTCTTGATTAATTTCATCTCTATGTGCTTCAATACTTGGTTTTCTTAATCTCAAAAATCCATAAATCAATTCATTCCTATCCTCATATGACAAGAATACTTCTTTTCCACCTGATGAGTCGTAGTTAATTCTGTCTAATTTGACTTCGCCACCATTTAATTTTTTATTAGATAGACCTACTTCTCTACATCTGATACATTTGCAAGATACTCCTTGCTTTGCAAGATTTTTGTGTACGATTTGTCTTAAATTACCTGCTTTTGGTCCTGCAATAATTTCTCCTGGTGTGATTTCTCTTTGAACTCTCATGATTCTTACCCATTTTGGAACATTTCTTTTTGCTTCTGTTAATACTCTAATCATGTCTTCATCTGAATATGGTGTGTAATTTCCTTGCTTGTATTCTTCATACAGTGGTGTATTTTCAATAACTAGCGATGGATAAATTTTCAACATATCTGGACGTAATTGTGGATCTGAAAATAATTTTTTAAAATCTGCAATATCTTCCTCTGGTTTCATTGTAGGTAAACCTGGCATCATATGTGCAACTAGTTTGTACCCTGCATCTTTTGAAATTTGAAATGACTCAATTACGTCATTGTAGTTATGACCTCTGTTAACTATTTTGTAAACTCTTTCTTGTAATGACTGAACTCCAATTTCTACTCTTGTAATTCCATAACTTAACATTAAATCCACATGTTCTTTCTTACAGTAATCTGGTTTTGTTTCAATTGTAAAACCTACATTTCTTATTGCAGCATGTTCGTTGTTGGATTTTGCTTCTTCCAAATCTTTTGAGTCAACTCCATTCAATGCATCATAACATGATTTAATGAAATCTTTTTGATAGTCTTTTGGCATGAATAGAAAAGTTCCTCCAACTATCACTATTTCCATTTTGGATGGATCATGTCCAAAAGCAATTAATTTTTTAATCTTTGATGTGATTTGTAATTTAGGATCAAATTTATTTGCAATTGCATTTAATGATGATGGCTCTTTTCCTGTATAGCTGTTGGGGGAATTAAATTCAATTCCGCCTGGACAATATGTACATCTTCCATGAGGACATGCGTATGGTTTTGGCATTAATGCTACTACTGATACACCTGATGCTGTTTTTGCAGGTTTTCTTATGAGTACTTTTTTTAATTTATCAAAATCTGATTTTTTTGCCACTGATAATACTTCATAATTTTTTGGAATTCTATCTAGTGAATATTTTGTACATATTTTTATAATTTCTTCCTTAACTTGTTTTTTACTTGGATCTTGAATTGTTAAAAGATTCTGAGTAATCTCAGTATATGCTTTAGATTGTATTGAATCTAACTTAATCATGATATTACTGATCTAACACCGTTAAAATTTATTCTGATTTTGATTCTATTGTTTTATTTGATTCATTACTGTCCTTTTTTTGCTCTTTTCTATATTCTAGTTTTAACCAAATTGGGGTGATGATGGTTGTTACTACTACCATGATTATGATTGTAGAGTATACATCATTCTCAAGAATTCCAGCTGTTACTCCGACACCTGCTACAATTAATCCTACTTCTCCTCTTGAAATCATTCCAATTCCTACACGCAATCCTTGTTGTTTGCTTTTTAAGAAATACATTGCAGGAAGACCACACCCAAATAATTTTGTTGTAACTGCAACTACAACTATGATTGCACTTAATACCAGAATTTCCAAATTAACTGCTCTTAGATCTACTTGTGCACCGATAATTGCAAAAAATAACGGTGCAAAAATTAACCCTATTTTTCCAACATAGTTTTCTATTTTATCAAAGACTTTCGTAGTTGATAATGCCATACCTACCGCAAATGCCCCTACGATTGGTGACAAACCTATGGAGCCTGCAAGAGCTGCTGCACCAAAGAACGCCGCAGTCGCTATTCCTTCAACGCTTCCTTTTGCTTTCCATAATCTTGGTGTGATTACTTTTGGAATTATAACTACTGCCACAATGAGCATTATTGCAAAGAATCCTAATACCTGTAAAATTGTAATTACAATTTCTGTAATGTCTATGTTATCTACGCCGCCATCTGATCCTGCAATGGATGTTACTACTGATAGAACTGCAATTGCTAGTATGTCATCTACAATTGCTGCACCTATGATGAGTCTAGCTTCTGGTGTTTTGATTTTTCCAAATTCACTTAACACTTGAATTGAAATTGCAATACTTGTTGCTGTAAGTGCTGTTGCAATTAACATTGATTGTAATGCATCAAATCCGAAGAATTGGAAAACTGTGAGTCCTACAAAGAATGGAATGACTACACCTAATGTGCCAACTACAAATGCTGCTTTTCCTCCTTTGAGAAATTCTTTTGGTGTCATTTCTAATCCTGCCATGAATAAAATTACAATTGCACCCATTTCTCCTAATATTCTAATTTCATCATTAATTTGCAGTAATTGTTTTCCATCGATTATTTGTAACCCACCTAATGCAAATGGCCCCACAATCATACCTGCAATTAATTCTCCTAATACAATTGGAAGTTTTAATCTCAGGAAAAGTTCTGCCATTAACTTAGCTGCAAAAAGAAGTATTCCTACTCCAATTATTGTTTCAATAAAGTGAGCATCAGTCATAATTATCTAATAAAATTAAAGAAATCTGTCATATAAGGTAATTCCATGTTAAAAATTATTTTGTTGTTGTTAAATTAAGCAATTTTTATTGAGTTTACTGTAACTCCTTTTTTAGAAATTACTTGCCCTATTTCTTGGCTTTTGATTTTATGTTTTTTAAATATTGATTTAATTTTACTGACTTGATCTTTTGGTGCCATTACGCAGAACCCTACTCCCATGTTGAAAGTTTTGTACATTTCTTCTGGTTTCACTCCTTGTTCTTCTATTAAGCCCATAATTGGAGGTATTTTTGGAAGTGAGTCTATTTCATAACCTATGTTTTTGAGGCGTAATAGTTTGGTAAATGAGCCTCCTGTGATGTGGGCTAATCCATTTATGTTACATTTTTGATTAATTTCAAGAACTGGATTTGTATAGATTTCTGTAGGTGTTAGTAATACATCTCCTATAGTTCCAACTCCTTTGACTTTGTCTTTAACTGAATATTTTGTTAACAAAGCTTCTCTTGCAAGTGAATATCCGTTTGAATGAATTCCTGAACTGTTTACTCCAATAATTACATCTCCTGCTTTAATTTTATTTCCTAAGACCATATCTTTTTTATCTAATAACCCTACAACCATCCCTGCTAAATCACATGCAAATCCTTTCCCTTCAATCACATCTGGCATGATTGCAGTTTCTCCACCGACAATTGGTACTGCCGATTTTTTTGCACCTTTTACCAATCCTTCTACAATTTTTTTAAATATTGATACATCATTTTTGTTTGCAGCAATATAATCTACAAATGATATTGGTGTCGCACCAATACAGATTATGTCATTTACATTCATTGCAACACAATCAATTCCTATTGTGTTGTATTTTTTCATCATATTTGCAATTACTACTTTAGTTCCAACACCGTCTGTATGTGTCGCTAAAAGTTTCCCACCTGGAATTTCAACTATTCCTGCATAATGTCCAAATCCATGAGTCATTTTTGCTTTTTTCTGAAGTTTGTGCGTTGACACAATTAATTTTCCAATTGCCTTTTGACTTTGTTTAATTTTTGAAATATCTACACCTGCTTTTTTGTAGGTTAAAGCCATAGTTTGTTCCGTATTTATTATGAATAAAAGATTTTGCCTATAGTTTCGATCACATGTACATTCCGGATATTTCTTCTCTATGCTTTACATATTTTTGAGATAATTCATTAAATTCTGAATGAATTCTATCTTTGTCTTTTTTAAGTTCTGATGTGTCGATTTCCATATCATAAAATCTGTTTAATGCTTCAATTAGGGTTGCAGCTGCAGCTGAATCAGGCTCTGTTTTGCTTGCTTTTGCTAATAGTGTCAGCCCTTGAATCTCTCTTACTAGACATTCATTTAGTATCCCTCCTGGAATTCCTGTAATGAATCCTTGTGGAATTAAACTGATATCTTTATCTGCCATTGTTCTAACTAAATCTTCTTCTGCTGCACAATATGCTTTATCATCATGTTCAGTACTTGCAACTCCATCTAGAATTACTATTTCTTTGGATCCATTTTTTTCTGCCCAATCTAATATTGATGACACTAATGTGTACAACCCTTCCATTCGTAATGTTATTTCACAAATTATTGCACAAATTGTTCCTTCCGGATTTGCATAGAATCTAAACGGGTGACGTAATCTGCCTCTCATGAAAACTGTTGACGGTGGGAGATACTTTGATCTCATTACTGCAATCTCTACCATTTTTAATTCTGTAATCATGTGAGTAATTGAAAGAGGGCCTACAAGACCTGCACCAACAAACCCTGCAAATATTATCGGACTTTTTAATTCCATTTTTTTAATTTGGAATACTTCTGCTTCTGGAAATTTTTTTTCCACAGTTTGCCTCGATATGTTCTATCTACTTATTCTTTTGCATGAATAGATTTAGCATTAATCTTCCTTTGTCTGTAATTGTATAGATTACATTTGGTCCTACTGCTTCTTTTTCAATGAAATTATAATTTACACATAGATGCAAATAATTCAAAAATGATCTCTTCATTCTAATTTTTGATTTTGAATACAGATTTGTAAATGTCATTGGATTTCCTTTAAGTTGGTATAACAACTTTAACAAAGATAACGTGCTGAAATCTCTGGTTCTTGCTTTTACTGCATCTAAAACTTGTTCTTCTCGTTTTATTATGAAGTCTTCAAATTGATCTGCCACTTCTATTGGTACGTATGTTAGTCTTGCTTTCATCATACCGTATAGTACGGTACATTACCTTATTAGTCTTTGACTTGTTTATTTCCAATCCTTCTAAGTGGTTTTTTTACACCTAATTTTGTATTTTTTGAATATTGAATCTGATGCTAAATGATATATTTTGATGTATCTAGTATTTTTCTGAACTTAATTTGAATTGGTAAACTTGTAAATTTTTAGTAAATCATCTCCTTTAAACAGCCATCCTCTAAAATTTGATTATGGATGTTTTACTAAGTGCTGCCTTACTGATAATTGGATTAGTTATGCTATGTCTTGGTGGAAATTGGTTAGTTAGTGGTGGTATTACAATTGCAAAAAAATTTCGTATTAGTAATCTTGTAATTGGTATGACGATTATTGCATATGGAACATCAGCTCCTGAACTTGCTGCAAGTATTGCAGCTGCTGGAGATCATAGTGCAATAATTTTAGGAAATATTATTGGAAGTAATATTGCTAATATTGGAATGGTTGTTGGATTTGCTGCAATTCTTACTCCGCTTACACTTCGAAAATCTATACTGCGAAAAGAAATCCCAATAATGTTGGCTGTTTCTGCATTACTTATTTTAATTTCCATCGACGGTGAAATTTCTCAATATGATGGAGTTTTACTTCTTGTTGGATTGGGCGTATTTGGACTTTATACATTTAGGAATGCACTAAAACATAGAGAGGCTGCTGAAGATAGCACAAGTTCTGGTAAAAGTAACGTCTATCTAAAATCTGCTGGATTAATTGGAATTGGTATTGTTATTTTGTACATTGGATCTATACTTACAGTTGATAATGCTGTAGTTATTGCAACCGAATTTGGTTTATCTGAAAAAATTATTGGACTTACTGTAATTGCAATTGGAACTTCTCTTCCCGAACTAATTACTTCTATTATTGCAATTCGTAAAGGACACACTGATATTGGAATTGGAAATATTATTGGAAGTAATATTTACAATGTTTTGATGATAATGGGTGTTGGTGCATCCCTTGGAGGTATTTTGATTACCACAGATGTTTATGTTGATTACGCCATAATGATTATCTTTGGTCTTTCTTTGTTAATTGGTTTCAAAACTCAAATAATTAATAGAACCATGGGAATAATTTTGACTACTGGTTACGTGTTGTATTTACTAACGACCTTTTTGAAATAATTCGTGCCTAAATTACCTTTAAATTGAATTTACTGATATATTTTCAACTTTAATTGATGGGGTAATTGACGGCAATGATGCCCACTGAATAACTCTTTTTTGATCATTTCCAATACTTGATATGTTTTTTAGTAATGCTGGGAGATTATGTACTATTCTTACTGATTTTCCAGGTCCCTTTATTTTTCCATTTTCAATTATTCTAATTCCACTTCTTGCAGTACATGAAAAATCACCTTTGATTGGATTTACTGCATATGTATACCATAATCTTCCTACTAACAATCCATGTTTTGTATCTTTGATCATGTCTTCTTGAGATGTATTACCTGGTGTAACTGTGAGATTATGTGGTGCAGAAATTGGAATTGGATCTGCACTTCTTCCCACTGGAGATCCCATTCGTATTGCATTACCTGACGATTCTTTTCCCCCTTCTTTGTAACTATCATAACTATTTGAAAAAACATTTTGAAAAACTCCATTTTCAATTAATTTCATTTTTTTAGTTTTTACCCCTTCATCATCTATTGCTTTTGTTCCAATTCCTTCTGGTATGTGTGGATCATCTATTAAATTAAATTCTTCTACAGATATTTTATTTTTAAAATTATTTAAAAAACAACTTTTCTTTTCTGATAATGTTTTAAAATTAAAATTGGATGCTACTACAAATGATAGTAACTCTCCTACTGAATAAGGATCAAAAATTATGGAATATTTATCTGAATTAATTTTTTGTGGATTGATTGATTCTAGACACATTTTTTTTGCATCATATCCTATTTGCTCTGGAGAAAATTTTGACAATGTTCTACCACATGCATGGCCTATACCTGATACTGGTAATGTACTCTGTTCTGATTCAGCATTGATGATACCTGAAATGTATGTGGATTTATGATTAAAATTTAATCCCTTGGAATTACCTAACTCAAAATCTTCGTAAACTATGTTCAATGAACCTGTGATTGTATCTATTTTTTTATTCTCTGATGAATTAATCATATTTTGAGCAATATCTGCTGCCTTTGAGCCTGAAATGTTCTTTAGTTTTTGATCAAATGTCCCTTCTAACTGTGTGACCTCTTTTTTATCTGGTAAACCTCTCCAAAATTCCCTTGATTTTAGTTTTAGTGCTATTTTTAGTCCTTCATCTATTGAATCTGCTATTTTTTCTTTGTTGGTTGTTTGTATTGATGCTATTTTTTTCTGATGAATTAATCTAATTCCATAATTTTCATCAAAATTTTGTTTAATTTCTACAATTTCTGAATCTGTGATTCTTACTGTTGTAATATTTTTTTTAACAACAACAACCTCAAATTCGTCTATTCCTATATTATTTGAATGAGTTAGTGCCTTCTCTAAGGCTGACAATTATTTTTCTCTTGGATTTTTGTATCTAAATTTGTTAATTTTAATTAATTCTGCATATGATCCAAATTGCGAATAATCTGTAATTTTGTCTAACCCTTCTTCAGATTCATTTCCTGCTTCAAACTTTTTTAATATTTTATATTCTGTATTTCTTTCAGCTGGAATTCTTCCTATTTCCCGTGCCATCCGTCTTATTTCTTTTGGTCTTATTAATTGTCCATGCTCTGAACCTGCTGATGTTGATATACTCTCATTCATTAATGTCCCGCCAAAATCATTTGCTCCCCACATTAGTAATAGTTGTGACATTTTTTGACCTTCTTTCACCCATGACATTTGAATATTATCTATTGAATTATTGAACATAATTCTTGCAATTGCATGTGTAAGTAAAACATCATTCCCACTTCCACCCTGCTGTATTCCTTCATGTAGTTGATGTTTGTACATTGGTGCTTCTGTGTGAACAAAATTCAGTGGAACAAATTCTGTAAATCCTCCTGTTTCTTTTTGAATTTCTCTTAATTTTACAATGTGATTTACTCTTTCTTCAAGTGTTTCCAGATGACCAAACATCATAGTTGATGTTGTAGTTATTCCCATTTTGTGGGCTCCTTTGATAACTTCTTCCCATTCTTTTACTGTAATTCTTCCTGGAGATATTTTGTCTCTTAGTTTTTGATCCAAAATTTCTGCAGATGTTCCTGGTAGTGTATTCACCCCTGCTTCTTTCATTCTTTTTAAAAATTCTATAATTGAAACATTTGATCTAGTTGCTCCGTAAAGAATTTCCTCAGGTGAAAATCCGTGAATATGGATATCTGGAATTTCTTTTTTAATTTCTCTGCAAATACTTTCGTACAAATTTCCTTCCATGTCTGGAGGTAACCCTGCTTGAATGCAAACTTCTGTTGCACCTAAACTATGAGCTTCTTTTGCTCTACGTACAATTTCTTCTGTTGGCAGAAAATATCCTTCTTCTTCTCTAAAATCTCTACTAAATGCACAAAATCCACATTGTTTAATACACACATTTGTAAAATTGATATTTCTATTAACTACATAAGATACGGTATTGCCTACCCTTCTTTTTCGTAATTCATTTGCAACTAATCCTACTAGGTGAAATTCAATCCCTTTTGTTTTGTATAATTCTACTCCTTCTTTAGATGATACTTCTTTTTCTGATAGTGCTTTGTTTAAAATTTCTGTTACTATTGGGTCTGCATTTCTAAACAGGGATTCTATATTATTTGTCATTTCCAATATTCCTCTTTTACGTATCCTTCTTCATTCCCAATCACTGCTATTTTATCTCTTAACTTTTTACTAATAAAAGAAAAGAATTCTGGGTATACTGGAAACCTGCATTTCAAATCAAACCCTGCTTTTTTTGAATTTTCTTCTACTTTGTCAATTTCTGGCCAAGAAAATTCTGGATTCACAAAATCTGGTGTTAGTGGTGAAATTCCACCCCAATCATTGATTCCTAGTTGTAGGAAACTTTGATATGATCTTGGGGATAAATTTGGCGGAATTTGTATATTCATTTGTGGTATTATGATCCTTGTTAATGCCACAATTTTTTTAAAATATTCTTCATTTGCTGATGGTGTATCTTTCATTATTGTATCTGGTTTTGGCTGAAAATTTTGTAAAATTACTTCTTGAATATTTTTATATTTTTGATGTAATTCTTTAATTGCCAATATTGAATCTATGATTTCTTCTATAGTTTCACCAATTCCTACAAGGATCCCTGTGGTCATTGGAATTCCTAATTTTCCTGAATTTTCTAAAATTTTTAATCGGGTCTGTGGTTTTTTACTTGCAGCCAAATAATGTGGCATTCCTTTTTTTGTTAATCTTTCACTAACATTTTCTAGCATAATTCCCATTGATACATTTGTTTTTTTGAGTTCTTTCATTTCCTCAAAGTTCAAATTTCCGGCATTTGTATGTGGGAATAATCCTAATTCTAATGCTGTTTCTGATGAATGTACTAAATACTCTGAAGTTGACTTGAATCCATTTTCTTTAAGCCACTCTCGTGCTTCTGGATATTTTTGTTCTGGCTGTTCTCCTGTTACAAAAAGTGCTTCAACACATTTGTATTTTTTTGATAATTCCAACAAATCTTTAATTTGTTGCTTTGACATTAGTGATATTTTTTCTTCTCCTGGTTCTGCCTTGTATGTGCAATATGAACAAGTATCTTTACACAGATTAACAATGTTGAAGAATGCTTTTTTTGAAAATGTAACTGAATTACTTTTATTTTTTAGTCTTAAATTTTGTGCAGTTGAAAATAAGTCATTTGAGTTTTTTATTGAATTTTGATAAATGTCTATAATTTCTTGACGGGTGATGGGTTTGTTTTCTAAGACATTGTTTAGGATCTCAGATTTTAATATCAGATTAGTCATCAAAATAATTTTTTAGTGGATGTATTTATGCTTGTATCCCTTTTTTTATTAGTTTGGTCTTTCTTGAAGTAGAATTGTAACGTTTGTTGTTCTACCATCTCTTAAAACCTCTAAAATCATTTCATCACCAACTGCTTTTCCTCTCTGAAGATGTATCAAAATATCGTCTATTTTTCTAACATCTATTCCGTCTACTGACATAATCACGTCTCCTCCGATGGAATATTCTCTACCCTCTACTTCTATGACTTTATTTGATCCGATTAGACCTGCATCTGATGCTGGACTATCTTCTATAACTGTAATAATTAAAAATCCTAATGTATTCTCTAATTCCATTACATTTGCCATCTCCAAATCAATGTCTGTACCTGAAATTCCAATCCAAGGGTGCTTGTATTCTCCATCACTGATCAAAGTTGGTACAATTTTTGCAACTGTTTGTGATGGTATTGCAAATCCTACTCCTGTAAACTCACCTGTTGTTGATTGTATTGCTGTATTAATTCCTACAATTTCTCCCCTCATATTCAATAATGGTCCTCCTGAATTTCCTGGATTAATAGCTGCATCTGTTTGAATTACATCTGGAATCGAATATCCTGAATCTGATGGAAGTAGTCTTCCCATTTGACTAATAATTCCTGATGTCATAGAACCTGATAATCCAAATGGATTTCCAATTGCAGTTATTGGTTCTCCTACTTGTAGATTAGATGAATCTCCAAGTGATAAAGGATTTAATAATTTTAAATCTGCATTAACTTTGATTACTCCTATGTCTGTATACTCATCAACTCCTATAATTTCTGCATGATATGATCTACCGTCTAAAAATGTAACAATTGTTTTTGTTGCATCTTTAACTACATGTGCATTTGTAATTATGTGTCCCTGCTTATCAAATACAAATCCTGAACCTACACCTCCAGTTTCATTATCGGTTTGATTTCTTTGTATGTTAACTCTAACCACTCCTGGTTCAGATTTTTCAAAAATTTCAATCAGTGATAGTGTTTTTGATTTTGTTAAAATTATGTTGTTAATTTCATTTATTTGATCTTGCATCTGTATTTCATTTTCATTTATTTGATCTTGCATCTGTATTCTAGTTTCATCTGGTTCTGTTGGTATGATGAATAATGCTGTAAATATGATTAATACGCTGATGCTGCCTACAGTTACGCCTACAAATATACCCGATTTATCCATAAGGTCGTTACTTTCTCATTTCTATGTAAAGGTATTACTTGTTTTTCTATATGCTAAGAGAACTTTGTGTATGGTCTTTCAATGAATAACTTCTTCCTCTCCATGATACTGATGATGTACCTTTAGCTTGAATCAGCCCTGTAAGAAATCCTAAACTTACTACTAATCCTCCTAGTGGTGCACATAGGGCATGAATGAGTTTTAATTTTAATCCCATTTTTACTTCAATTACAGCTCCTGTGTAGATTAATCCTGATGCAACTGCTGCTGAAGCATACAGTATTTTTGTGGAGAATGACTCTATTGGAATAAAATTTACAATTGCAAATACTGGAAATGGAATAAATAATAAAAATAACACTGCAAAAAAACTTCCAATAGCAATTTTTTCACTTTGTAAATAAAGTGGAATCATTAATCTTTTTAATGCGTGCCATAGTGTACTTGAATCTCTTGCCCATACTGCATCTATGAGATGGTCCCCTCGAACAATTCTCATTTTATGCCCTGCCTCTTTTACTTTTTTACCTAATGCCCCGTCTTCAATTATTTCATGCTTAACCCCCTCATGCATTCCTACTTGTTCGTATGTTTTTTTTGTAATAATAAAAAAACTTCCAAAAAAGTATGCTGCTTTTTTCTTTGGATTGTTTACGTTAATTGCTGAAAATCTTGTGTGCAAAAATGTTGATATCATTGGCAATGATACTTTAGTTAAAAAATCAAATGTAAGTAATCTTGGAATTGCTGACAATGCATCTAATTTTAAACTAAGTAGATGTGAAACTGATAACGAAATTACTTGTTTTGAATGCTTTGTGTCTGCATCTGTAAATAGAAGTAGTTCTCCTGTTGACTGCCTATATCCTTCCATACATGCCCAATTCTTACCCATCCAACCTTCTGGTTTTGAATTTGCTGAAATATGTACAATTTTAGAATTTTTCTTTGCATACTCTGCAATTATTTTTCCTGTTGAATCTTCTGATGAATCATCAATTACTATGATCTCATAATTTTGATAATCCTGATCAATTAACGAATCTAAACATTTTCCTAAATATTTTTCTTCATTTCTTGCAGGAAGAATAATTGAAACTTTAGGTGTTAAATCATTTGTATTTTCAAATTTATCCAAGTACGGTGTTAATGTGAATGTTTCAATCATAGATTTAATTAGATATATCCATGCTCCACAAATTCCAATTAAAATTGCTGTAATTGCATAAATGATTATATCTATAATTAATTCCATAATTTATTTCTCAATTTCTTCTTTAATGCTTTTCATAGCTTGTTCTGTTCCACTTTTAATATGATTTTTTATTATTGCAGTAAACATATTCATCTTTCCTGATAATTTAATATCCCATGTTGTTTCCAAAATTACAGTATTGTTTTTAGGAATCAACGTGATGATTTTTGTTCCATCTAGTATTCCTTTTGTGAATGTCGCTTTGATTTCTTCTTTAGGTTTTAATTGAATTTCTTGTAGGCATTTTTGATCTCTGAATGCTATTGTAATCTCTCTTTTGATGATATTTCCTTCTTTTGATAATGTCTTTACTTCTTTGGTACCTTTCCAAAATTTTGGCTCATTATCTATATCTGAAATAACTTCCCATACTTTCTCTATTGTGGAATTAACTTTTGCTTGAACCACAATTATTGCCATCTTTACTTAAATCCATTTTGTATCAAATATATTAGATTCCACCCACTGTTGATTCAGACTGTGGTGGGCCAATGCCTAAAATCCAGAACATTAACTCCGGTTCTAATGGCCTTGACCATTCTTCCATCACAGTCCCTTAAAATTTAAAAGAACAATATTTTTACTTGTTATATGCCAAAAATTGAAACTTTTGACGCTGGTACTTTTTGGAAAAATGCTTATGCCCATCAGCGTGGTAAATTGTTAAAGAAAGTTAGTGTTCCTGATGATCAAATTATTGAAATGGTTAACAAAAAATACATGGAATTACCAGCTGCTTTAAAGTATGATATTGAAACCAGTGGAATCACAAAAAAAGAATTACAGTAATGCAAATTGATTTTAAACCGATAAATTTGGATATGTTATGAACACTGTTTCATATGACGACTTTGCAAAATTAGATCTTAGAGTTGCAAAAATTATTGCAACTGAATCTATTGAGGGTAAATCTAGAATCATCAAAGGTAGAATTGATTTAGGTGGGGATGATCAAAGGGATGTAATCATTGGAGGTGCACAATACTTTGAACCTGAAGATATTGTTGGAAAAACTGTAATTGTTCTTGCAAATTTGGAGCCAAAAACTATGGCTGGTGTTGAATCCAATGCCATGTTATTGGCTGCAGATGTTGATGATAAACCATATTGGTTAACTGTCACTGAAGATGTTGCATTGGGAAGCCCAATCAAATAAAATAATTTTTTTTATAAATATTTTTTAGTTAATCGTAAACCATCAAATCTTTTTCTTCTAACAACGAATGAACATTGTTTACAGATCTGTACACTTCAGTTTCAAGTTTAGCACCAACACAAACCAATTTTCCTGATGCAAAAATCAAAATGACTGTTTTTGGATCAAGCATTCTGTGAATCAAACCTGGGAATTGTTCTGGCTCGTACATGCTTCTTGGTAACGTTCTTGCAGCTTGCTCTAGGTTGACTTTGCCACCAAGGTTAATTGAAGATACGATATTTTGAATTGTAACTACTGCATCTTTTTTTACTTTAATTCCTCCTTTTCGAAGTTGTTGAACTACTGTTTTCACTGCTTTTTTTGCTAAATCTTCTGATTTAGAACCTGTACATACCATTTTCCCTGAACTAAAAATTAAGGTTGCACTTTTTGGAACTTTTAATCTAAAAACTAATCCTGGGAATACATCTGGATGATATTCTACGTCTGGAAATTTTCTTGTAATGTCGTTTAAATCCATTTTTTGATCTACGGATGCTGAAGCTACTACGTTAACTATGCTTATCATTGGTTTTGTTTGTGGCATGTGCATTTTTTTTTCGTTCTACTATATAAAAGGACAATATGTTACTTAATTTTCATTTTTTTACCGTTTTTGACGAATCATTTAATTTAGATTTGAAAATATCTATTTTTATTGAATTTCACAGATTTTGATTTTGATCAAATGTTCTCAATGAGTGATGAGACAAATCCTTTGATGATGTTGGTTTGGATTCTCCCAATAGTTCTTTTTGTATTTTATGGACAACATATTCAACTTTTAGTAACTTCTGGTGAAATTAAAAAAGGAATTAAAAAATTAGATGGATTTAGAACAAATTCTAAAAAAGAATTAATTGATTATGTTCAGAAGAACATCTCTTCTACAACTGATCATACAAAAAAAATTGAACAATTTTTAGATTATTTTACAATAATGCCTGTTGAAATGGATCCTAATGGAATTGTTGATAAAGTACGACATACTGTTAGATCAAGAGAAGAGTACACTAGAAATCATGTTAAATCTATTTCTCCTGAACTTAGTGAAATTGAAATAAGTCGTATCCAAACTTTACTTGAAATTGCATCTTCTTTACAAATGATTTACAAAATAGTTAATCATATGTTTTTGACTGCAAAAAAACAAAAGAACTACCCCCTAATTTTACCTGTACAAATGATTCTCCCATTTCTTATGGAACATGCAACAGCAATGAATGCTGCAATTCCTGCATTCAAATTGGGACAACCTCTTGGTGATGGCATTGGACCAATGGTAGTTGGAAAAATGATGTTAAATTCTGAAAAAGAAATTATTTCATTTCAAACTGTTCTTGCAAAGATAGAATATCATAACAGAAAACTCTTTTTGCTAAAAGCAGAAGGTCCTGGTTCTACTGTTGGTAGACCTGATGATGCATTACAAAAAATTGTTGATAATAATAAAATTGATGCAGTAATTATGATTGATGCTGCATTGAAAATGGAGGGTGAAGATTCTGCATCTGTTGCACGTGGATTTGGTGCAGCAATTGGTGGAATTGGAACTGAAAAATTTCAAATTGAACACATTACCACTCAAAATAAAATTCCTGTTTTTTCAATTGTAGTTAAACAATCTGTAAAAGAGGCAATTACCTTGATGACTGAGGAAATTGCTGATCAGGCTGATAATGTACGGTCTCAAGTGTATGAGATGATCCTTGAAAATACTACTGAGGGTGAATCTATAGTTGTAATTGGTGTTGGAAATACTGCTGGAGTTATTCAATGATATTTTCTAAAGAAAAAACTATACTTGCATACACTGTTGAAAAATGTCCAAAATGTAAAAAATTTCATAAAAGAGATTTTTCTGAAGGTGATATTTTATTTACAAATTCCTCTAAATGTAATTTTTGTGATGGTATTACTACTATTGATAAAATATTTGGTACAGTTTTAAAAAAATAATTTTTTTGTGATTATTTTGTTTTGTAATTTAATAAATACTGTTTATTTTTTTAATTATGTGGTAAGATGATGAAAAATAAATTAAATTTTGCAAAACAATGTGCAATAAAACAACACAAGGGTCAATATCGTAAAAATAATAAAACTCCATACTGGCATCATTTACGTGATGTAGTGAATAATCTTGAAATAATGGGAATTACCGATGAATCTATTTTATGTTCTGGCTGGTTACATGATGTTATAGAAGACACTTCATTTGATTTTGATGATGTTTCAAAATCTTTTGATAAAAAAATTGCTCAAATTGTATCTGATGTGACAAAAGAAACACGTCTACCTAAAAATCAACAAGAAAAAAATTATTTAAAACAACTCATAGGTTCTTCTTGGCAAGCAAAAGTTGTCAAACTTGCAGATATTTTGGCAAATGTTTCTGATTTAAAAAATTCTGAATTAACTAAAAAACAAAAAATTATCCAAATTAAATATAAAGTAAAATACCTTGGTGCAATAAAATCTGGAATTATTACAAATAAATCAAAAATTCCAAATTTATCTAAAATTGAATATTTGTTGAATTTAGTATTATCTCAATATGGTCAAAGAAAAATCACTTTGTTCTAAATTTAAGATTGCATGTTGGACAAAACCATGAAACTGTTTCACCTTGTTCTTTAAACATTAAATTGCCACATTTTGGGCATGTTCTAATCTCTTCACTCATTTTTTTGTGTTATTGCTTTAGTTGTTACAGTAACCCCTGTTTCCATTGGGATGAATGTGTGTTCAGCCTGAGCTACTCTTTGTTCATTTATTTCTATTAGTATTGGATATGCTTGTACTGCTTTTTTCTTTATTAAAATATCTAATAATTCTCTAGCTTCTTTTTCTTCCCATTTTTTTGTAATCCATCTTAATGCAAATGGTAACATGTTAAAATTTTCCCAAATAAAATCTAATAATTTATCTGCTTCATCATTCTTTGTTTTCTTTCTTGAATTTATGGCAAAAATATTTTTTACTGTTCCATTTCTTACAAACCCTCCTCCTTGTTCTGTTGTAACAAATGGTTCACATGCATAAGCTGTATTCTCTGAAAGTGAAAATCCACCAATTGACCAAATATTTGGAATTGATCTTCCTGCATGAATTGTATATTGTTCTAATGAATGTCCGCTAAGATTTGCAATTGGTTTGAATCCTTTTTGTTTAATTGTAGATTCTATTGTTCTTCCAATATCACTTGCTTTTACACCTGTTTTTATCATAGACATTGCATTTCTTAATGCCTCTTCTGCTGCTTGAACTAATCCATCAAACTGTGGATCATAACAAACCGTTACTGCCGTATCTGCAATGTATCCGTTGATTTGTACACCTAGATCAATTTTTACTAAATCTGTATCTTTGATTACAATTGGATCATTTGGCTCTGCTGTGTAATGTGCCGCAATTTCATTAATACTGGCATTTACTGGAAATGCACATTTTGCATCTCTTTTTATAATTTCATTTTCAACCTCTTCACAAATTTCATACACTGTTTTCCCTATCCAGTCTTTGACCCTTACCATCTCTCTGATTTCTGCTGCAATTTTTCCTGCTTTGACATAATCTTCAAATGGCATAATTTTCATCCTCTATCTGCCTTTAAAATTATTATCTGTGAAGCTTAAATTGGGGGGTTTTCGTATTTCGCTGGGATCGTGGTCTAGCTTGGTATGATTCTGCGTTTGGGACGCAGAGGTCGCGAATTCGAATTTCGCCGGTCCCACTTAACCATATCTTATTATCAAATTATTTGGTACTCATATTGTCGAGCAATGAGGATGAGTTAGAGAATTGATTTTGAATGAAATAGACTACTAATACTGAGCTCGGCATGTTTTTATCAATTTGATTTTACTTATTTTTATTGAAATTTGAACGACGTGATATTATTTTAATTGCTGGGTTAATCCTAGTCATGCTTGGATTAAGTCCGTTCTCAGGGATTGTTTATGCTGCAATTATAGTAATTGGACTATTTTTTGGAATTAAGATCTTTGTTGCTAAGAAAAACCAATCAATCCAACAAGATGTGGGTGAAGGCATCTGTATGGAATGTGGTTCTAAAATTATCGATAAAAAATGCCCAAATTGTGATGAATCTTAGGAATAAGTTCTACGTATTTCTTAATATGCTGTAATTTGCTTTATTTTTTATGATTTTAATCTCTCTGACTTTAACAAATAGCTCAACTTTTTCTCCATTTGATTTTAAAATGAGTCCTTTTCTCAATAAAAATAGGAAATGCAAA
>CAJQRN010000052.1 GCA_905612295.1 uncultured Candidatus Nitrosopumilus sp. | reverse complement strand
TAAATGATTTTAAATTATCAAAAACTAAAATATCAGCTAATTTTCCAGGTGCAATTCCACCAAGATCTTTTCCCATATTATAATAATCAAAATTATTCTTAGATGCCATTGTAACGGCATCTATAGGTTCTAAACCAAGTTTAATGGATTCACGTATACAATAATCAATATGACCAAATTTAGAAATATCTAACGGATCAAGACCATCAGAACAAAACATTAATCGATTAAGATATGTTCCATGTGACAATACACGTGGAATGATTTCTTTTAAATCACGACGTATAGAACCCTCTCTAATCATTATCCACATTCCAAGACGTAATCGTTCTAACACTTGATCAAAATTAATTGGTTCATGACAAGAAAGTATACCAGATGAAACATATGCATTAAGTTTTTTATCACTTGCTCCAGCAGTATGTCCATTAATTATGCAATCACATTCCAACATTGTTGAAAGTGACTTCATTGTTTTAGGTTCACGTAAAATTACTTTAGTCCATGAGAAAACTTCGCCCATCCCAATTACATGAGGATGTTTAATTGCAGATTTTTCTTGAAGTGGAGTTAAAGATTTAGTATTGCTAAATTTTGCATCTACTGGAAGTCCTCCAGGAACTACTTGGAATATTCTAATGGGTAGATTTTCTCCCAGTTTAAGAAATTCTTGAAAACCCTTGTAACCACCAATACTAACAATATCAATAGGATCAGAAAAAAGTGAGGTTACGCCACAAAGAAGAGCTTGTTTTGCAAATTCAGAAGGTAACACAAATTGATCAATGTGTAAATGAGGATCTGCAAACCCAGGACTCACAAATTTATCTTTAATATCAATGATTTTGGTTTTTGAACCTATTGTATGACTAGCATCAGGACCAACATATGCAATACGATCATTAATTATTGCGATCTGAATTTTTGGAATAATTTCTCTAGTGTAAACTGAAAGTAAGTTACAATTCTTCAGTACAAGATCAGATTTTTTTTCACCAAGCGCTACTGAATTTAGTGAATTAATTGACTGTGCTAGGCTTGAATTCATAATTAATGATCAATTTTATGATTATTATAGATTCAATGCTTAAATTACGGTTGAGAAGGTTTTGTTGATATGAACATTCCAAAGGTGATCAGGAAATTTTGTGCAAAATGTAATGCACATACTGAACAAAAAGTTGGAATTTACAAGGCTGGAAAAAGACGAGGTATGGCAGCAGGTGAACGTCGTCACGCTATACGCAAAAAAGGTTATGGTGGACAAAAATTCCCAAAACTTGCAAAACCAGCCAAAGTTACAAAGAAAGTTACTCCTATTATGACATGTACTGTATGTAAAAAGAAATACAATAAAAAAGGAGTAAGAATTAAGAAATTTGAGTTGGTAGCAGCATGAAGAAAGGACACATAGAAATTCCAAAACCATCAAGTAAGTTTCAAAAAGTTAATTGTGAAGAATGTGGTGAATTACAGGTATTGTATTCTCATGCATCTACAGTAGTTTCATGTAATTCTTGTGGAAATACAATTTCAGAACCAACAGGTTCTAAAGCTAAAATAAATGGCAAAATTTCAGGTAGTGCCGAGTAATTCATAATCCTGCTTTGTGTTTAAATTAAATCCAACACGCTTGTCATCAATTATAATATAATTTTCATTAGTATTTTCAGATGAAGTAATTTTATTTGCATTGATTAAAGAAATTCCAGTATAGTGGCATATTTCATCATTATAATTTACAGAATAATTAGATTTCAACCCAAGTGTTGTTAAAAATTTGTTAGTGACAAGAATACTTGTCCAAATTTTTTTAGGATCATAATAATTAACAATTTGTTGTACAATTTCTTTATCCAATAATGGTAAATCACCAGAAGTAACTAAAACAGAATCATTAGTAGATTGAAGTACCAAAGTTAAATCCTCAGCATATCCAATTCCAGAAGTATCAAGTGTGTTGATATTATTTTCTTGTAACAATTTTTTTGTTTTTGGAGAATGTAAACTTGTTAGTGCTAAAATTTTTGAAAAACATTTTGAATCATTTAAAGAATCAACTACATGAAGAATAACAGGTTTTTTGTATTTGAGCAATAATTTCTCACTATCTAAATTCATGCGACTCCCTTTACCACCTGCCATCACAAATCCAATCATAATGAAACAAATACCATCAATGATGCCAAACGAGTTAGTTCATTAGTTGAACCAAGAACATCACCAGTAATTCCACCAAAACTACGATTAGATATTATTAAAATTATTAAAGTTACAATCACAGTCACACCAAGCATTACAAGTCCAGTAGTTTCACCAAGTAATGCAACAGGAATAATCATAATTATCAATGCAATAATTAATTTTTTCTTATCTTTCATAATTTTCATAAAAGGAGAGTTTGAGCCTAATGATGCTGAATTTCCTAAACTAGCTAATAGAACCATTGAGAATTTTGCTAAAATTTCACTAATTAAAATTGCCTTAAACAAATCAAATCCTGTTGTAAGTGAAACTGTAACAACTAATCCAATAAGATACAGCATAATTGCAACTACTCCAGCAGAACCTGTAGAAAGATCCTTCATGGCATTAAGTTTTTTCTCTTTAGTACCTTTTACCATAAGACCATCAGCAAAATCGGCTAAACCATCTGCATGATGAATTCCAGTTATAATTACAAGTGACGTGACAACAAGAAAACTAACTATAATTGGATCTAAAAAGAAAGATAAACCAAAACCAAAACCACCAACTAAAATTCCAATTATAATTCCAACGATAGGAAATAGATACA
>CAJQRN010000051.1 GCA_905612295.1 uncultured Candidatus Nitrosopumilus sp. | reverse complement strand
ATACAGTTTCTAAAAAGATATTTTTATCAAAAGATTTTAAATCAGAATACTCTTGGCCAGTTCCTAAATAAAGAACAGGTGTAGAAGTAACGGCTGCAATTATTTCATCTGAAACATTCTCAAATTTCCTAAAGTTGTCAACAAACATTTGGGCTAGTTTTTTTGCAGAAAGATCATAGGAGTCTTTGTCAGCCCAAGTATGTTTTGGATCTAAAATTTCAGATGGAACACCTTCAACCTCTGTTGGAATATCAAGATTAAGTAAATCATCATGGCGATATTTTACAATATCAAGTGCACCTGAAATTGCGGCAGTAACCATTGCACGACTGTACTTAATCTTTATTCGTTTGCCAACACCGTATGCGCCACCAGACCAACCAGTATTGACAAGGTAAACTACAGTATTGTGTTGATTAATTTTTTCACCAAGAAGTTTTGCATAAACTGAAGCAGGTCTAGGCATGAATGGTGCTCCAAAGCACTGAGAAAATACAGATTTTGGTTCTTTAATTCCTCTTTCAGTTCCTGCTAATTTACTAGTATAACCAGACATGAAATGATACATTGCTCCTTCTTTAGTTAATCTGGAAACGGGAGGTAAGACACCTAAAGCATCTGCAGTTAAAAATACAATAACACGTGGATTTCCACCGACACTAGGAATTATTGCACCTGGAATGAAATCTAAAGGGTATCCAACACGAGTATTTTCAGTTAGTGAATTATCATCATAATCTGGAACATTATCATTTAAGGCAACATTTTCTAAAAGAGCACCAGGTTTAATTGCATTCCAAATTTCAGGTTCTGCTTCTTGACTAAGATTAATGCATTTTGCATAACATCCACCTTCAAAATTAAATGTCCCATTATCAGACCAACCATGTTCATCATCACCAATTAATTTTCTATTAGGATCTGCAGAAAGAGTGGTTTTACCAGTACCAGATAATCCAAAGAATAATGCAGTGTCTCCTTTTTCACCAATATTTGCAGAACAGTGCATTGGAAAAATGTTACGGCCAGGCAATAAGAAATTCATTATACCAAACATTGATTTTTTCATTTCACCAGCATATTCAGTTCCACCAATCAAAACTATCTTTCTTGTTAAATCAATTAGAATAAAGACATCAGTTCTTGTTCCATCTATTTCAGGATCTGCTAAGAAATCATTAATGCATAAAATAGTAAATTCAGGTTCATGTTTTTCTAATTCTTCAGTTGTAGGTCTAATAAACAAATTACTTGAAAACATACTTTGCCAAACATGATCATTAATTACTCGAATTGGTAAGCGGGTTCCAGGATCAGCCCCCACAAAACCATCAAAAACAAAAAGTTCTTTGTTATCAACAAAGTCTTTCATTTTTTCAAAAAGTTTTTCAAATTTGCCGCTTGGGAATTGATGATTAATTTTTCCCCAATCAACAGTATCATGAGTAGTATCATCATATACAAGAAATCTATCATCAGGGGATCTACCAGTATATTTTCCAGTATTGACTGAAAGGGAACCAGTGGAATTTACAACACCTTCTTTTCGTTCAACGGCTATAGCCACCATGTCATCAGTAGATAAATTTCTATGAACCTTTGAGGGTTTAATACCAAAAGTGGATAATTGTGCTAAAAATTGTTCAGTTCTAGATCGACCAAGTAATTCAGTCAATATTGCAGTCCCCACATGCTGTTTGAGTATATAGAGTGAACATAAGATATTTAGATCCGCCTCTATTTTCCTTATTATCTCTTTTCTACATAGAATTTTTTTATGTCGAGGAACGTATTTATTCCAAAAATCAGGACTTAGTTCCATGCCAATCAACAAGGAATTGATCGAAAAGAGACAGGAAGTAAAAAAGAATAAACCTGACTTTGTTAGACCAGAAAGTTGGCGTTATGTTAGACTTCAAACGAATTGGAGAAAACCAAAAGGAATAGATCACCACCAAAGAAAACAAAAAAGCAGAGGTCGTCCAGGCTTAGTTAAAGTTGGATATGGTGGACCTAGAGATGCAAAAGGATTACACCCTTCAGGATTTACAGATAATTTAGTTTTCAACATTTCAGATTTGGAAAAATTAGATCCAAAAAAAGATGGAGTGAGATTTGGACATAGTGTAGGTACTAAAAAAAGAAAAGAAATAGTCATCAAAGCAGTAGAAAAGAAATTTAAGATATTCAATGCAAGAGTGAGTGTAAATGGTAGTTAATCTTAGAGCAAAAAAAAGACTGGCTTCCAGAGTTACTGGTGTCGGAATTCATAGAATAAAATTTGATTCAGATCATTTAGATGACATTGCAGATGCAATTACCAGAGCAAATATCCGTAGTTTAATCACAGCAAATACAATTCAGATAAAACCATTTACCGGAACATCAAGAGGCAGAGCACAGCATAAATTAGATCAACGACACAAAAGAGGAACAACACAAGGATCCAAAGAAGGAACAAAAGGTGCAAGAGTAGGTAAAAAAACAGTGTATGTTGCAAAAGTTCGTTCACTAAGAAGATTATTGAAAATTGCAAAAGATAGAAAAGATTTGACTAATCCAGAATTTTGGGCATTATACAAAAAAGTAGGAGGAAATACTGTTAGAAATAAAGCTCACTTGAGAAGTTTAATGGATGAAATTAGAACAAAAAGAACAGATTAGAATACAAACAATTTTTTAGTAAAATTTTCAATACTTCCATTTTTAATTTCTATACCTTCATCGCTAAGCATTTTTGTTTTAACATCTTCACCATAGGCATAGCCACCAATTTTACCAGTAGACATTACAACTCTATGACACGGAATTAAAACAGGATAAGGATTTTTATTCATAATTTTCCCGATGATTCTCTGACCATTTTTTAATCCAACCGCTTTTGCTAAATCACCATAAGTTGTAATATGGCCTTTTGGAACATCCAATAATTTTTTGTAAACTTCATGTTCAAGATTCATAATTTTATTATTTCAAGGGAAGTAGATTCAAGGAAGGTAACAATTTTTTTTTTATTTGATCCCAATCCACGCCAGTCTAAAAGAGCAAATTTTGCCATATTATTTTGTGCAATAATATGAGAAAATAATTGCTCATCAAGATCATTTAATGCGTGTTTTGGCATTACTGTTCCAAGAGCAAATTTCCCCTGAAGTAGTTCGCAAGTAAATTTTGATGAATAATGAGTACCACCAAAACAAATTGCTACAGGATTTTCAGGAATGACATTAGAAAAAACATGATGAACTAACTTGGCAACAGAAACACATAACGAAACATTAGTCCATTGTTCTTCAGTAGTGCCGATTTCAATGAAAATTGTAGGTTTAGTTAATGCAGTAGGACCATGATGAGTAGCTTCAATAGTTATTTGAAATTCTAAAAATTTAGATTGATTTTTTTGTAATGTTTGAAGGTATGCCTTTTGAAGATTTGGATGAGGTACAGCAACTTGTCTAGAGTTACCACCAAATTTAGATTCAGAAAAATTTCCAGTACTATGACAAGTTAATGCCAATACACCTGATTTTGCAGCATGCTTTGAAAGAAATACAAATCCATCATAATCATATTTTTCTTCAAGCCAATCAGCAGAAATTGTAGGAGTTGAAATTATAATTAAATCATAATATTTTCCACGAAAAATATCACCATCCAAAATCATTTTCTGTGAAAGAAATTCTGCCATATTGTAACCAGCAGGATCATCACGATATGCAACTAATAGTTCCATGAGATAAGGATTATAAGTACACCCTATTAATTTCCACCAATGAACCCTAAACAGATTTTAAAAAATATGACCAATACTATGAAAATGGCTAAAAAGCCAGATAAAGATGAATATTCTCAACACCTAAGATTAGTCCTAACTGGAATTCTAGGTGTAGGTCTCATTGGATTTATAATTCAGTTTGTATTCTCAGTAGTTACATTTGGACGATAAAATTGACAGAAGAAATTAAATCACATTTATTTGCAATTAGAACCACAGGAGGTCAAGAGAAAGTGGTAATGAGATTACTAGAGGCTAAAGCCAACGCAAAACAGATTAACATTCAATCAGTATTTTGGGTTAGTGATCTTAAGGGATATGTTGTAGTTGAAGCAGTTAATCCAAGTGACGCATATTTAGCAGTTGAAGGCGTAAGACACATTCGAGGTCAATTAAGAGGAGAATTAGAATTTGAAGATATTGAAGGATACCTAATTAAGAAATCAACAGTTTCAACATTGGCAGTAGACAATGTTGTTGAAATTACTGCAGGTCCATTCAAGGGAATGAAAGCAACAATTACCAGAATAGATGTAGATAAAGAAGAAGCAACAGTTGTTTTGTTAGATGCATCATATCAATTACCAGTAACAGTAGACGCAAACTACCTAAAGCTCTCGAGTGGAGCTTAGGAAGGATTAAATTTTCACTTTGAGTTGAATAGATAATGGGAGAACAAAAAATAACAGCACTTGTAACAGGAGGAGGAGCATCATCTGGTCCACCATTAGGTCCAGCATTAGGCCCTCTAGGCGTTAACATCATGGAAGTGATTAAAGCCATTAATGAAAAAACAAAAGATTTCGAGGGAATGAAAGTTCCAGTAACTGTCATAGTAGATACAGATACAAAAAAATATGAAATTGAAATAGGCATCCCTTCAGCTGCAGCATTAATCATGAAAGAAGCAGGAATCACAAAAGGTTCAGGTACATCAGGTACTGAATGGGTAGGAGATGTTACAATAGATTCAATTATCAAAGTAGCAAATACAAAACTCGAAAAATCTTATGCAACATCATTAAAATCAGTTGCAAAAACAATCATTGGTACATGTTTAGCATTAGGAGTTAAAGTGGAAGGAAAAACTCCAAAAGAAATGACTGCTGAAATCAATGAAGGTAAATGGGATCAAAAATTCCAGTGACTATTCAATAAGATAAACAGGATCTTTATCGGTTTTTTGTAATTCGACAAAGGTTTCTGTATTTTGAATACCTACTATTTTTCCAATTTTTTCAATAACTACAGTATGTAATGCTTCAAGATTTTTAGCATAAACCTCAATTATAATATCAAACCTACCAGTTACTTCAGAAATAGAAGCAACCTCAGAAGTTTCCATGAATTTTGCATGTATTTGGTCTTTTAATTTAGGATCACGATTAATTCCAACAGATGCCTTTACTCCAATTCCCAACAAAGATTCATCAATATCAATAGTAAATTTTTTAATTAACTTTTTTTTCATTAATCGCTTAATTCTACTGTATAACACTGAGGCATTAATTCCAAGTTTTTTAGATAAAGTAGGAACAGAAATAGATCCATCCTGAGTCAATTCAAATAGTAATTTCATATCAAGATCATCAAACTTATGCAATGTGCTAGAAAATTATGATTGTGATTTAATATGTGTAAGTTTTAAGAAAATTTCATCTGTAAATTACAAGTATTAGGCATAAAAAATGAAATTTTTTAAAATAAAAGATCAGCAAAAATTTCAAGCCCTAAACGATTTTAAGTAGGTTTTCCCGAAATTGTTCGTAATGATTACAGAAAGCCAATTGGGAGAATTGATAACAAAGGTCAAAACAGAATCCAAAAAAAGAAAATTCAAGCAATCTATTGAGCTAATTATTAATTTCAAAGATATTGATGTAAAAAAAGGATTTGCCATAAACGAGGTAATTCAACTTCCAAAAACAAGTTCACCTGCAACAGTGTGTGTTATTGCTACAGGAGATATGAATCAAAAAGCAAAAGCTGCAAAGGCAGACATAGTTATTGGAAATGAAGAATTAGCAAAATATGAAGCAGATAAAAGAGAATCTAGAAAATTTATCAACAAATATGATTTCTTTTTAGCAGATACCAAAATTATGCCAACCGTAGGAAAAGCTTTAGGTCAACTTTTAGGTCCTAGAGGAAAAATGCCAACACCAGTTCCATTTAACGCATCAATTGATGCATTTCTAGCAAGATTTAGAACATCAATTAAAGTTAGAACAAGAGCATCATTATCAATATCTTGTAAAATAGGTGATGAGTCAATGGAAGATGCAGATTTAGCAATTAACGCTTTTACAGTTATCAGTGCAATAGAAAAGAAATTACCAAACGGCGAGAAAAACATTAGTAAAGTTTTGATAAAAACTACAATGGGTAAACCACTAAAACAAGTCCAGGAGATAAAGAAGAAACATGCATGAAAATAGAACAACATATCCTAAAAGAAAAACAGAGATGTATCAAAAATTATTAGAGTTACCAAAAAAATACAAAACAGTTTCAATAATTAAAATGAGAAAAGTTCGTTCTACACAAATTTTACCATTAAGAAAAACTTTGAAAGGAGAAGTAGAATTTGTATGTGTTAAAAATAATGTTGCACAAAGAGCACTAGAGACATTAGACATTCCAGGAATCAAAGAAATTTCTGCAGACCTAAAAGAACAATTGATATTCATTTTTACAAACATGTCACCATTCAAACTAAACGTACTATTAGGCAAAAACAAAGTCATGATGGGTGCACGTGCAGGAGATATTGCAAGTATCGATATTCTAGTACCTGCTAAAAATACAGGAATTGCACCAGGACCAATGCTTACAGAATTCAAAGAAGCAGGAATTCCAACAAAAATTGATCAAGGAACAATTTGGATTGCAAAAGATACAACACCAGCAAAGAAAGGCGATGCAATCAATGAAAAATTAGCATCACTTTTGGGTAAATTAGATATCAAACCAGTTGAAGCAGGAATTTCACTTTATTCAGCAGTAGAAGAGGGTCTAAAATACACAGCAGAAGAAATGGTGGTAGATGTTGAGAAAACAAGAAATACATTTGCACAATTCCACCAAGAAGCAGTATCATTATCAATTGAAGCAGGCTACATTACTGCAGATAACATTTCACAAATACTTAGTAAGGCATCACAATCTGCACGCTCAGTATCTATTGAATCAGGTTTCATGACAGATGAAACAAAAGAGCAAATATTACAAAAAGCAGATGCTCAGGCAAAAGCAGTTGTCGGACAATCTAAAGATTATACTCCAGCCTAATCAATCAGTATTTTTTACTTTAGGTAAATTCCAATTATACTTCATTGCAATTAATCTCAATGATGAAGTAAGAGCAATTCCAATAATAGTAGCATAGTATAATTCGTTTGTAAAATACAAAATTATTGAAAAAATAACAATACCAATAAAACTTGCAGAAAGATAAAATTCTTTTACAAAAACTATAGGAACCTGATTAACAAAAATATCTCGAAGTATTCCACCTCCAGCAGCAGTTAAGATACCTGCCAATAGAATTGCTAAAAAATTTAATCCAAAAATATTGTATGCAAAAGTTGCACCAATGATTGTAAATACACCCAATCCAATAGCATCAAATTTCAAAAATAAATTCCAGTGTTTTTTCAAACGTGAATACAAAAAGAAAATTACAAGTCCAGATGCAATTGTAACGATAACATAAGTAGGATCTACAATGGAATTTGGAATTCTACCCAAAATAACATCTCGGATGGTACCACCTGCAACACCAGTAATGGTTGCAAGTACTAAAATTCCTATAACATCAAACTTTTTCTCAATTGCCTTAAAGGCACCTGTAATTGCAAATGCCACGGTACCAAAAAGATCTAAAACATAAATAAAAAATTCAGAACTAAAAGAAATTTCTGTCAATAAAGACAAAGATAGTGTAGAGAGTAATTAAGATTGAGATTAATAAAAATAAAGATAAAATTAAATTGAAAAAATAAAGTTGCTTAGCCGAATAAGGATGATAATCCTTCCATGGCTGCTTCTTCGTTTTTAGGTTCTTCTTTCTTCTTTTCTTCTTTAGCTGGGGCATCTGCTGCTGCTGCCGGTGCGGCTGCTGCTGCTACAGGTGCTGCTTTAACGGCCTCATCGATATTAACATCGGCTAAGGCTGCAACTAGAGATTTAACTTGGGCTTCATTAACTTCAGCGCCAGATGATTTAACAACTGAACTGAGGTTTGCCTCGTTAACTTCTTTTCCTAGTTTGTGAAGAAGTAATGCAGCGTAAACATATTCCATTGTAACATGGATTTCTTAGGGCATAATATAAAACTATGGAGAAGTTATGACTAAAATTAAATATCTAATTTAGAATCTTTAGACTTCTACAAACAGCATATAGAGTTCGTCTTAGAGTTGGATCCGTCAAAGTTTCCATCCTATTTTTTAAAATTCGTTTTGCTTCATCTCTTTCAGTACCTGGAGCTAAAGATAGAACATTGTTAATGAATTCAGGTAAGGATTCACGTATCCACCCATCAAGCATTGCATAAATTTTTGGAGGAATAATATCACATTTATCAACATTAAGATCTAAAACTTCAGCAAAATTTTCAGATTCTACTCTATACACTAATGCTAAAACCACATTATCGGGAGTCGGATGATTAAGAATTTCATTAGATCTCTCACCAGTTTTACCTTGAGCTATTTTATTTTTGAGACCAATTGGGTTTACAATAATACCAGTAACACCTACTTTTTTATCATCAACACCAGTTACAACAGCAAAAATAAAGTCATTAAATTCTCCATTTTTTTTAATTGAAAAAATAGTAGCCCCTTCCTTAAGAGTAGGTTTACTTCCAAACATGATTAGGGTACCAGATAGATTGTATTTAATGTAATCATTAATCGACAATTCTTAATATTGGAAAATAATATCCTTCAACATTGGATAAAAATCAAATTTTAAAAGAATTTTCAGCAGATCCTGATAGATATTATAAAGTAAAATTATTTGAGGAGCAAGGATTTATCAGAAAAGCCTGCACAAAATGTGGTAGATTCTTTTGGACTCTAGATGCAAACAGAACACTTTGTCCAGATGATGGTACGGATACATATTCATTCATTGGAGACCCACCAACAACAAAACGATTTGACTACACACAAGCTTGGAAACAAGTAGAAGAATTTTTTGTAAAAAATAATCATACATCAGTTAGCAGATATCCAGTGGTATGCAGATGGCGTGATGATTTGTATTTTACAATTGCATCAGTGGTGGATTTTCAAAGAGTAATGGGAAGCAAGGTAGTCTTTGAATTTCCTGCAAATCCCCTAGTAGTTCCACAAACATGTTTACGTTTTAATGATTTAGAAAATGTAGGAGTTACTGGCAGACACTTTTCTAGTTTTTGTATGATTGGGCAACATAGTATTCCAGAGAATGGAGGATATTGGAAAGACGAATGTGTGGATTTAGATTTTAGATTATTAACACAACAGTTTGGAATTAAAAAAGAAGAAGTAGTTTTTGTAGAAGATGTATGGTCAGGTGGTGGTTCATTTGGATCATCATTAGAATATTTTGTTAGAGGACTAGAGCTTGGAAACGCAGTATTTACAGAATTCCAAGGAGAGCTTGGACAACACACCACACTTGATCAAAAAATCATAGACATGGGTGCAGGGCTTGAAAGATTTGCATGGATTACAAATGGTACACCCACAGCATATGACTGCTGCTTTGGTCCAGTAAATCAGATACTCTTTGAAAAAATTGGAATAGATTCTAATTCAGAAATGCTAAAAAAATACTTTACAGAAATTGCAAAAGAGATTGATCATTTTGATGATCTAAACCAAGTAAGACGTCTTGCAGTAAAAAATGCAGGAATTACAGATGATCAACTAAAGAAAATAATAACTCCGCTTGAAGGGATGTATTTAATTGCAGATCATCTCAGGACATTAATTTTTGCAATTGCAGATGGTGCATTACCAAGCAATGTTGGAGGAGGATACAATCTCAGAATGATGTTACGAAGAATCAATGGAACAATTAATCGATTAAATCTAAAATTAGACATTGATGAATTAATTGATGCACATATTGATTATCTCAAAGATACCTATCCAGAGTTAGATGAGAAAAGAGAAGATGTCAAGACAATTCTCAAGCTAGAATCTTCAAGGTATGAGGAATCAAAGATTCACATGAAGAAAAAGGCAGAAAAAATTCGTGAGAAAGGCGCACCATCAGTAGATGAACTAATCACATTATACGAATCAGACGGCATTACGCCGGAATATCTCAAAGAAATTGATGCAATTACAGAAATCCCATCACAATTTTACACTAAACTATCTGACTTGCACCAGTCTGAAAAGAAAAAGGCAATTACAGAACTTTCACTAAAAGAGTTACCAGAAACTGAAATGCTATTTTACAAAGACGACCCAATGGAGTTTGAGGCCAAAGTAATCAAGGTCTTAG
Source organism: uncultured Candidatus Nitrosopumilus sp. (assembly GCA_905612295.1). Taxonomy (GTDB): domain Archaea; phylum Thermoproteota; class Nitrososphaeria; order Nitrososphaerales; family Nitrosopumilaceae; genus Nitrosopumilus. The sequence continues at coordinate 4,233 of CAJQRN010000051.1, read as the reverse complement.
TGGATCAAGTCGTATTAGATAAAACTTCATTTTATGCAAGAGGCGGAGGACAAGAACCAGATTTAGGAACCATAGCAGGATTTAATGTGGTTAATGTAGATAAACATGCAAACATTATTGTTCACAAGTTAGAGGGAGGAGTTCCAAAAGAAGGTGAGACGGTACAATGTAAGGTAGATGAAACAAGACGTGCAAACATTACTAAAAACCATACCAGTACACACATCATCAATACGTCGTCAAGAGGAGTGTTAGGTTCTTGGATTTGGCAACACTCTGCGTTTAAAGATCATGATCATGCTAGGTTGGATATAACACATCATTCATCATTAACGGATGAGCAAGTAAAACAAATTGAAGATGCAGCTAATCAAATGATAAAAGAAAATTATCCAGTAAATATTGACTATTACGACAGAGGGACTGCAGAACAAAAATATGGTTTTAGAATTTATCAGGGCGGTGTAGTTCCAGTAAAATCAGTTAGAATTGTATCAATTGAGGATAAAGATATTGAAGCATGTGGTGGAACACATGTAAAGAGAACCGGAGATATAGAACTAATCAAAATTACAAAAACCAAAAGAATTCAAGACGGCGTAGTTCGTATAGAATTTGTTTCAGGATCAACAGCTTTTCAATATGTAAAAGATCAAGAAGAAGAATCAAAGAGACAAGCTGCAGATGACATTGCAAAAGAAAAATTAGAGAAACAAAGAGAAGAAAACAAAGAGAAGTCAAGAGAACAAATTCCAATTTTACTAGAAAAGATTCTAGCTGGCCAATCAGGAGAACTAGATGAGATTACAATTAAAAATAAAATCTGTTTTACTTCCAGTCCAAACTATGATGATTATTTCCACCAAAACTTTGGCAAAAAGCTAGTTGCCAAAGATGGTACAGCAGCATTTTGTGGAATTTTTGAAGCAGGTCCAACAATACGAGTAATGATATTTGCAGGTGAGCAATCAGGCGTAAATGCAGGCAATATTGCCAAGGAAATATCCTCAATTTTAGGCGGTTCAGGTGGCGGTGATGCTAAATTTGCTCAAGGCGGAGGTAAAGACACATCTAAAAAAGACGCTGCAATACAAAAAGCAAAATCAATGATTTTAGGATGATATTATGACGATTAACTGGAATGAAATAGAAACTAAATGGCAATCTAAATGGAACGAGTCAAAAGACTTTGAGACAAATCCAAATGAGAAACCAAAAAAATTTATCACCGTAGCTTATCCATATCCAAACTCTCCACAACATATCGGACATGGAAGAACATACACACTAGCTGATGTTCATGCAAGGTTTTACAGAATGCAGGGGTATAACGTATTGTTCCCAATGGGATTCCATTATACTGGAACTCCAGTGTTAGGAATGGCAAGAAGAATTCAAGCTGGAGAAAAAGAAATCCTTAATGGGTTAAGAAATGTATACCATGTTCCAGAAGAGAACATCAAAACATTTGTTGAACCAATAAAGATTGCAGATTATTTCCATGAAGAAATAAAATCTGGAATGATAGAGATGGGATATTCAATTGATTGGAGAAGAGAGTTCACAACTATAGTTCCAGGGTATCAGAAATTTATTGAATGGCAAATTACAATACTAAAAGAAAATGGTAAAATTATTCAAGGGAGTCATCCAGTTGGTTGGTGTCCTAAAGATCAAAACCCTGTATCGCAACATGATACAATGGGGGATGTTGAACCAAAAATTGATGATAAAAATTTCCTAGTTAAATTCAAGTTTGGTGAATTTATTTTTCCAGTTACAACATTAAGACCTGAAACAATTTTTGGCGTAACTAATTTGTGGGTCAATCCAAATGTAACATACAAAAAAGTTTCAGTAGATAATGAAACATGGATAATATCTGAACAGTGTGCAAAGAAAATAGAATTCTTTGAAAAAGAAGTCAAAATAATTGGCGATATTGAAGGTAGTGAAATTATTGGAAAATATGCTACAGTACTTCATAATAATCAAGAAATTCCAATTTTAGAGGCAGAATTTGTAGAGCCTGGAATGGGAACTGGACTTGTAATGTCAGTACCAGCTCACGCTCCAAAGGATTACCAGGCATTAATGGATCTTAAGGCTAAAAATCATGAATTAGCATCCAAAATCGAGCCTATTCCAATTATTGTTACTCCTGGATATGATGCATATCCTGGAAAACAGATTTGTGAAAAATTAGGAGTTTCAAATCAAACAGATGAAAAACTAGAAGAAGCTACAAAAGAATTGTATCTCAAAGAATTCACAGATGGAAAATTAAATGAAAAATGTGGACAATTCAATAATGAAAAAGTGCAATTCGGTCGAGACAAAGTAAGAGTATGGCTTCAAGAAAATAATTATCTAGAAAAATTCCCAGTACTTGAAAATTCTCCAGTCCATTGTAGATGTGGTACAGAATGCGTTGTAAAAATATTGAACAATCAATGGTTTTTGAATTACGGAGATGAAGAATGGAAAGAATTAGCTCGTAATTGTTTTGATGAAATGAGTATCTTACCAAATAAAATTACAACAGAGTTCAAAGAAGTGGTTGATTGGTTACATGAACGAGCTTGTGCAAGACAGCAAGGGTTAGGAACTAAACTTCCATGGGATAAGGATTGGATTGTAGAGTCACTTTCTGATAGTGTGATATACATGGCATACTATACAATTTCACGATTTGTAAATGATGGAACTGTGACTCCAGATAGTTTAACTCGAGAACTATTTGATTACATATTATTAGATAAAGGAAATTTGTCTCTAGCTGTAAGTACTTCCAGGCTTAGTGAGGATGTAATTAATACAATGAAAAAAGAATTCCAATATTTCTATCCAGTTGATTCAAGACATTCAGGAAGAGACCTAGTTCAAAATCACTTATCATTTTTTGTATTAAACCACGTTGCAATATTTGAGAAAAAATATTGGCCAAAAGAAATCGTAGTTAATGGTAGTGTAATGATGGATGGGGCTAAAATGTCAAAAAGTATGGGAAATATTATTCCGCTACGAACTGCAATCAGAGAACATGGTGCAGACCCAATTAGGTTAGCAATTATTTCGTCAGCTGAATTACTTCAGGATGCCGATTTTAACATGGAATCAGTGTATGGCATTCAAAACAAGGTAGAATCATTACTAGAGGAGTGCTCTAGGCTTGAAAAAGGTACGATTGGGGAGTTACAAGCTGAAGATAGATGGATTTTATCAAAAACTCAGAATATGATTTTACAAGTCACAGAATCTGTTGAAAAGATGAGATTACGTGAAGCATTACAGGATATTTTGTTTACATTTGAGTCGGATTTGAGTTGGTACCACAAAAGGGTACAAGCTAAAGGCAAAGAAGATGTTTCAGGAATATTACATCATATCAATTCTGTTCGTGTTGCAATGTTATCCCCATTTGCACCACATATTGCAGAAGAAATGTGGGAAAAACTAGGATATACGGATCTTGCATCAAAATCAGCATGGCCTGAATTTTCAAAAGAAAAAATAGATGCCACATCAATTCAATCCGAAGAATTACTAAAATCAACAATTGATGATATTGTAAATATTTTAAAAATAACAAAAATTACTCCACAAAAAATTGTAATTTATGTAAACTCGGATGAATTCAAATCCAAAGTTTATAGAAAAATTTTAGGAATTATGGTAGGGGGTCAAAATAACATGGGAGTAGTAATGAAAGAATTAATTGCAGATCCTCAAACTACCGATGCTAAAAAAATGCCAGACTATATCCAAAAAGTAATAAAAGATTTGCATTCAGAGTCTGAAGAAATTAAAACAATGAAAGTAGAATCTAAAGAGTTTGATGAAAAACAATTCCTGTCTACAGAGTTGGCAAGCATTGGAAAGAAAGAGTTTGGCGTAGAGATTCAGGTATTTGGGGCAACTGATGAGGATATCTATGATCCTAAAGGAAAAGCAAGACATGCAAGACCATTCAAACCAGCAATTCTAATTGAATGATATTTAATAATTTTTTAACCCCAATAACCAAAGGATACAGGAATATGAAACAAAGAACAAAGGATCAAATTCTAAATTATCTTCATGGTTGTCATTCACAAAATGTGAATGCTGTTGTAACATCATCACAAATTGGTGCGCATCTTGGAATAAAAGGAACCATCATAAAGCCAATTTTACTAGATTTAAAAAAAGATGGTTTTGTAGTTTCAGCCCACAGTGAAATAGGAGAATCAG
>CAJQRN010000050.1 GCA_905612295.1 uncultured Candidatus Nitrosopumilus sp. | reverse complement strand
AAATGGTTGACAAATTGAAAGACATTTCATGATTATTATGATAATAAAAATTTGATATACATTAAAACTGTGAAGCTTGTTTGACTAGTTCTGATAGTTGACTGTTTCTTGCTTCAGTAAGTTCTGTTATTCCTCCTATCAAACTGTCTGTTGCAATTCCTTTTTCTGCTAATACATTGGCAGCCATTAATGATGTTCTTCCAGCCATACAAACCATTAAGGTTTTTCCTTTTGATTCTTGGAGAGAATTATTAATTTCATCTGGAATTCCCTGTCCTGATAATAGTTGTTGTGCTGTTCTTGCATTTGGTACAACAATTTTACTTTTATCAATACCTAGAGATTTTGCAAGTAATTCTATTCCTCCTTCTTGAGGCGTATATTGTGTATGAATCCAAATAACTTTATCATAATCTCCTGAATTTGAGGCTACTTGTTCTTGTGATACTTGTCCTGGGGGTTGAATTTTTCCAATTTTTTCCAAATTTTTTCTATATTTTTCTATACCGTCACAAATCATTACTACAAACTTACTTTCTTTATTTGCACTAGCTAATTGTAAAGTTGCATAAAGTTCTAGTGCACTACTTTCTCCGATGTCATGACCTTTCTCTACAAAAAATTTGAGTAGTGGTTTTGCTTTTTCAAAATCTACTTCGTATTCTCCAGCGTATTTATCTGGTTGATAATATTTTAGACCGTCTGCATTATTGTGAGTTCTAATCCCTGCAACATCTTGTCCACCTGGTGGGAATATTACGTGAACTCTTTTTTTATTATATTTTTCAGATATGTATCTGCTTAATCCCCCTGAAGTTCCACCTGTACCAAATGTGCATAGAATATTAAAATCTTCAAGTGATTTACCTTCTTCGTGTAATTGCTGATCTATTTCAGCCCCTGTTATGGTTCTATGTGCATTCACATTCAAATCATTATCATATTGTTCTGGACAGAAGCAATTGTATATTTTTGCAAGTAATTTTGCTAAATTAATAATATCTTGTTTAGCTAACAATGCCTCAATTTCAGTAATTGAATTATCAAAAATACTTGGATCAAATTCTAACTGAGTTAATTGTGAACGAATGTTAGCAGCTGTTGCTTTTGCAACTAATTCATCTTTTTTTCCTTCCATTCCTGGTGCAGGACAAATATCCATTTCTAAATCCATTATTTTGATATTCATGTTTCTTAGTTCATGAAACACGCCTTCTTGTAATTTTCTTGAAACAATTGTAACTACTTGTAGACCTAGTTTTGATAACATTCCTAATGCTATTCCAAAATTACCTGATGTTGCCTCAATTACTGTTTGACCGCTCTTTATTTTTCCTGTCATGATTGCATCATGAATTATGTTTGCAGCTGGTCTAACTTTGATTGAACCTGTAGGTAACGTGGAATCTAATTTTCCATAAACTTGTAATTCTGAATTAGAAAGATCTAAGTTGTAAACTTTTTTTGCACATTCTTTAAAATCCTCTGTAATATCTACTAGCGGTGTTGCATTGACAATCTTTGCTCCTTCCTTGTCATTTTCTAAATGTGGTACTTTGTTCCATATTTCTTCCTCAAAGCGTTGAAGTAGAACTTTGTCGACATTATTATCTCTATTTTGTTCCAATTTTATCTCTATTTTGCATTTTTCAGAAGGTCATATAAAATATCTTATATTTTACATTAAGATTATTCTATTTTTTTTAAATTTCTCACATTTGCTTATCTAAAAGATTGATTACTTTATTTGGAATATCTTTCAATCTGCTTACTGCCATGGTTTTATCATATCCTAAATGTTTGAGATTATTTGCTATTGTGGTGGCCCTTACCGTATTTGGTCCTAATCCTAAAGCAACCATGGTTATTCCTAATCCTTTTAGTGATTTTGTTCTCTTTCTAACTGCATCTGAATCTGATGGTTCTCCATCAGTTAATGTCAAAAAAATATCTGGTCGTTTTGCTTGTAATGTTGAAAACATTTTATCATAAATTTCTGCTAATGGTGTTGCTCCATTTGCAACTATCTGTGCTAATCTTTTTGCAGTAGTCTTATTCCATTTTACATTTTCTTCTTTTATTGACCAGCACACCATTGATCTATTTTCTGTACTAAATGCATACACTGCAAATTTTACTTTGAGAAATGCTAAAACTTCACATAGTGCTATTGTTGCTTTTTTGTATTCAATTGCATCTGAAGATATACTTGATGAATGATCCAATAAAATTACAATTTTTGTTTTAATTGATTTTTTAATATCTGTAAAAAATGGTTCATTCCCTTCAATGTAATTTTCATCATCAAATTCATCTCCTGATCTTAAGTGCTGTTCTTTCCAACCTGTTTTCCATTCTTTAAATTTCATTTTTAAGCCATTGATCAAACTAATATCATAGATGACTGTTTCATCAATATTTTTTGTAGATGGAATTTGTATTCCAACTGTTTCTGATGAAATTCCTTTATTCACATTTTTTTTATTTTCATCGATTAATACTTTGTATTCATCATAAACGTCTTCACCTTTTACTATTGATGATGGATCAATTGAACCAAAATCTCCTTCTTTGTTTTTAGCAATTATTTTTAAAACTTTTCGTAATTCTTCTTCTGATAATGCCATTCCAGCTTTCATAAATGCAACTGATATTGGAATTGTTAATAGTGAATCAATTTCTAAAATTTTAATTATTTGTGTTACATTTTTTTCAATCCAACTTGTCTTTTGATTATTTTCTATTGACTCATTAACTATTTTTTTTGCAAATATGCTTGCTTTTTTTATTTTTTCAAAATGACTTGATTGTATCTCGCCTTTGATTGCACCAAACATGAAATACTGGTAAAATGCCTCCACAATTCTTGCTTTACCATAAACTGTGTGAAGTTGAGGTCTTGATACAAGCATATATGAATAATTAAAAATAATTTCTTCATCCATTCCCTTCCAAATTTTCCTACCTAGCTGTTCTACTCTTTGTGTCTCCATTACGTTAAGAATAAAGCCAAAAGCATGATCATCACTAAGAATTTTTTCAGAATATTTTATTTTCATTGCTTCATACCATGATGATGTTCTAAATTGTCTATATTTTTGAAAATTATTCCCTATTCTTTTTTCTAAAGGTGTCAGGCTTACTTTTTTTTCTTTTAATCTTGTTTTAGTTTCAATATTGTTTGAAATTTCAATTACTACATCATCTTTTTCAGACCATCTTCTAATGAGAAATGTAGAAATTTCTACTAAAGAATCATTTTGAAGTTGAATGGATTGCATTTAACTTCTAAACATTGAAGTGATTATGTCACTCACTTTTTGATATTCTATATCCCCCCACTGTGTGTATACATTTCCAAAAACAATGTTGGCAGCTTCTCTTGGTGATACTTCTTTATCTAATAATTTTCCAAATGCAATTGTTTCTCTCAAACTTGGTGAATAAAATAATTCTTCAACGGCTGCAGCTTGTCTTAATGTATTTGCAAGTTTAATTCCCTGAACTATTTCTGATTCGTGATTCCCTGAAACATATTTTTTTACAATATCTAATTCTATTTCTTCTGGTGGATATTCTAATCTTATACGTACTGGAAATCTGCTTAGAATTTGTGGTGGGAGTTCCTTTGTTCCACTATGTGTTAATGGATTTATTGTTGCAATCACAAACCAGTTTTCTTTTGCTTTAACTACTTCGCCTGTTGCTTCTTTTAGTACAATTTGCCTTCTATCATCTAATGCTTCATCTAATCTAAGTAAAACATCTGCCTCAGCTGCATTAACCTCATCTAGATAAAGTAAATTTCCGCTTCTCATTGATTTAATCAAAATACCTTCATCAAAACTAACTGTTCCATCTGTTAGCGTTTTTGTTCCAACCAAATGACTTTCTCTGGTTCTTAAACTAAAATTAATTGATTCTAAATTGATATTATTGATTTTAGCAAAATCCCTAACTAGAGATGTCTTTCCAGTTCCTTTTGGTCCAATTATGAGAACAAAGAGTCCTGCTTCATATGCTTTTTTAATAATTTTATTTGAATTATTCCAATCTAGATATTGTATTTCTTCCAAGACTTTTTTCATTAATTTTTACAATATTTAATGTTGGATCTATTTTTCAAACGATGCTATTTTTATGACTGATTCATCTAATGTTTTATGTAATTTTTTATTCCAATCATCAAATCCAGAAGGATCTTTTGGATAATTGTTATAATGTTCAACTAACCATTGATTCTGACCTGATGTATATTTCAAACCACTTGCAACTGTTTTATTCATTGCACCTCTGATAATCATTCCTAATTTTCCCAAACCTGAAAAGTCTGGATGTTCTCCTTTACTGATTGACTCAACATCCATGTTACCCAAGAAATGTTTCATTCCATAACTGATTTGATCATTTGTCATTGTTTGAACTAATCTTCTAAATAATTCTAAACCTGCAGTCTTGTAACCATACTCTTTAATGAAATCTAAATTATATTGCCATAAACTTGCTTCTGAAACATCATTAGATTCAATTGCTTGCGTAACATTATTTCCAATAAGTGTTCCTGCAATTAGTGCTGGTCCAATTCCTCCTGCATCTATTGGCTTTGGCATCCATGCAGAATCTCCAACTAACATATACCCTGCTGAAACCATACAGTCATTTTGTCTTCGTACTGAAACTGAGTAAACCCCCGTATTGTTGTGTATGTCTGATTCATCTTCAGAAAGTTTTGGATTTTTAATAACTGGATTCCTATCTAGGTATTCTTTCATTAATGAACCCACATTATCTTTTTTGCCTAATCTGGCATTTCGTTTATGTAATAATGTTTGTTCAACACCCAATCCAATGTTCACTTTGTTATCTGCTTTTGGAAATACCCATCCATATCCTCCTGGTGCAATGTCTTGATCTAAATGAATGATACAATAATCTGGATCAAATTGTGTTAACTCTTCTTTACCTGGTTCAAAATACATGATATGTCTTCCAGTTGTTTCTACATCTCTTCTATCTATTTCTCTCTCAACTTTTGTAGAATTTGTTAATCCATTTCTAAGCTTTGAATTAATTCCCATTGCATCAACTACTAATTTTGCAGTTTTTTTGTAAGGCTGTTTGGTTTTCATATCTATGCCTTGTACCCCTATTACCTGTGTTCCGTCATAAATTAATCCTGAAAGAGAAATTTCAAAATCAAAATCAACTCCCATTTTTTGTGTTCTAGCATTTTGAATTTCTGGAAGTTTTTGTCTATTTAGCATATATCCTGCACCATCAAATGGAATAGCTGTTTCATTATCTGGTGAAAATGCCATGACTCCTTTTACGTCATGTTCAATTTCTGGTCTTGTCCAAGGAATTTTGATTCTCTCGGTCATGAAATCTACTGCTTCTTTTGAGCATGCATCTCCACATGTCCATCCTGGACCTGATTTTCTTCCAGGTAAGTGTTCTGGATTTTTATCTAATGAAAGAATTCGTAAATTTTGTTTTGAATAATATGATATGGCTTGTGCTGCAATTGTACCCGTTAATCCTCCTCCTGCTACTATAACGTCATAATCTGCCATAATTACAGACTTGTTTATCCGTATTTATAATAAACTCTATTCTAATATTGAAACTCCTTTGATTATAATTTAATTAATTTGGGGTCGGTTCGTCGCGGCGTCTTCAAGGCGTTAGCTCAGACTGGAGCGGCTAATATCTCCTCATTCCCGAATTAAATTGTTGATCTATTCCTATTTAATCTAGTTGACCATTTGGAAAATTTCTGTAAATATTTTTACGGTGTCTTTTTTATTATAAATTGGAGTG
>CAJQRN010000049.1 GCA_905612295.1 uncultured Candidatus Nitrosopumilus sp. | reverse complement strand
TTGAAAATGTACAATTTCCAATTATTAAAAAAATTGACATGAATAAAATAATTCAATATGGAGAAAGAGGAGATATTTTAATTGAAACAGAAAATACAGATTCAATATTATATTTTTTAATGGATACTAAAGGAAAGATTCAAGCCTCAGAAAAATTAAATGTTGAAGAAAATAAAGTCACCATCAAAATGACATCAGAGATAACAAAAAAATTACAACCAGGGGCAAACAGTATCAAAGTATTTGCAATTTCAAATTCAGTGTTAAAACCAGATTTCTATGAATCAAGTTTTCTAATTAGTAAAAATAGCATGGAATTACCTAGTGTAATGATAAACATATCAAATATTGAAAATGAAGTAGATCACAACATGTGGGTTATTCCAATGGTACTAATCATAATAATCATAGGAGTTATGGTATACGCAAAAATAAAATATCAAAGTAAACCATAATCACCAAGAATAATTTGAATCTGTTCCTCATTTTCAGCGTTGGAGTAATCATTTAAAAGATTTTGATTTAATTCATAAAAAGTATGACCCCACTTGAATTTATTTAGTAATTCCAAAGCTTGTTCTTTAAAACCAAGAATAAATAATGAACCAGATAGAGCTTCAGCCGTAGTTAATTTATTTAATTTAGAATAATTTACAGGGTTCCCAGCAAACAAGGGAGGCAACTTTCTTTTAATGCCATTAAATTTTTGAGAAAAAGCATGATCTGCAAGATTCCAAGAACAGTCAATGCCAACAATAGAATTAATCACAGATTTATCTTTTGGAAGCAATGTTTTTTCTGAAAATGGATCTAAAACTAATCCCTTTGAACCAATTTTTTTTATATTTTTAGCAAGACCAAACTTAACCATTTTTGCAGCAGTGCATTTTTTTGGATCGTCTTGATAAAACATTAAAACTTGTAATTTCAATTTAATCAAGTATTAATTTATCAGTATTTTCAAGTTACTCTAAAGTTTTGTAAGTAATTTTATAATAAAGTCTTGAAATTTCATCAGTCTTAATCACTTCAACATTCCAATTGGTATTAGGAAGAAATTGATCAGAGGATGTAGGAAGAATACTAAATTTTTCTAAACGGACGTCAGGTCCACTGTATCGTACGTTAAGATTTAATCCATCTACTTCAACAACATCAAATATTTGCCCAGGTTTTCTTGTAGATTCACTAACTAAACAGTCAACATTAGGTCCAATTATGCAAATTCCAGACTCAGACATAACTTGCAAATTAACATCAGATTGACTATTTGTATCAATAGTAATCATAGAACCAGATAGAACCCTAGGTTTAACAGATTCATTCTCAATTATTTTTTCTTCAGTATTAATTGAAACTAAAGTATCAGAAATACGATTCATTTTTTCAATAATTGTTCTCACATTAAAAACATCAGATGATTTTTCAGAAATAGAAGGATCAGAATTATCAGTTTGAACATTAGAATCTACTTCAGAAACAATAGAAAAGGACTGATTTGCAATAAGAACACCATAATTTGCTTTTACAACATAATTATCCTCAGAAAATATAACATGAGGTATTTGAACAGAGATAGAAAAGTTACCAGAATCATCAGGAATAGCAGTTAATTTGAATTCTATAGTTTCTCCAGTACGAGCAGTAGTTTCCTTAGTAAGACCTGTAAACGTTGGAGCAGTTCCATCAGAGGCTAAGAAATTAAAGTGTACAACTTGATAGTATATGTCACTACCAGAATCAAAATTAGTAATAGTTCCAGATAAAGTGATATAATCATTAAGCAAGTATTCAGATTTATCAGTATCAAAAACTAGAGAATCTGAAACAAGAATGGCCAATTCTGATTCATCGATAAATTCTTCAACTACATTAAAAATGGTAGATTCAACATTTTCACCATACTCAATGTCAATAGTGTAAACACCATAAGTTGGATTTACGGTTGTTAGAAAAATACTAGTTTGAAATTGTCCATCAGATGTAAATAAATTTCCGCTAGTAATCAAATTACCAATAGAATCAGTGATAGTAAATTTTATACTTTCAAAAGGAATAATCTCAGAAGCAGTTCCAGTGATAGTGATTAATTGACCTGGAAAATAATCAGACTTCTCAGTCGTTACAGTTAGTAAGGAATCAGTATCTTGTGTTGCTTCAATTGTTTTAAATTCAACAGAAAAACTAGTGTTTGTAGTTACACCAGCATAATTTACAGATACATCATAATTGCCTTCAGCAATACCTAACACTTGAACTAATTTTAAAGTAGTTTCATAGTTTAGATTAGAATCAGGGTATAAAGAAACTGCTTGTTCATAATTAGGGCCTGAAATATTTATCAAAATTGGTTCAGCTTGAAAAGAAGGTTTTTCAACAAAAACTCTTTCTGAAACAGTTCCTTGAAGTACTGCAGTATCATCAAAATTGTATATAGATTTATCAGATGAAAGGGTAACCACAACATCTAAAGAAATATTATCTTCAGTCAATTTACCATTAGAACTACCAGCTGTAGAAGATGTGAATTTCCAACTAGAAAAACCATCATAAGTTCGTTGCCAAGATTTAAAATCATTTGCAAGATCAAAAACTTCACGAGTTTTATCAATTAGTAATCCATCACTATTTCTTAATTCAATTAATTCAGCAGTGTCAGTGAACCAAACTTTTTGATTAACAAATGTTAAAAAATCTCCAGGAGAGATCATAGTCCCTTCAGGAATGGTTAATGTTTTTTTCAATACTGTAGTGGATGCAATGTTCCAACCACTCAAATCAACATCACCATCAGTAGGATTGTAAAGCTCTACCCAC
>CAJQRN010000048.1 GCA_905612295.1 uncultured Candidatus Nitrosopumilus sp. | reverse complement strand
TTTAAGTTTTATCGACGATTGGTTCTTTATTCAAAATAGTCTATTGGAATATTTTGATAATCCCCATTTGGTAATACTCTTCTAATTGTAATTGGAATTACTCTTTTTTCTAATTCTTCCATTGAAATGTCTAAAGAAATTCTTGCATCTTTTGGAATTTCAATAAATGGTGGTGCTCCTAATGATAATTGTAATGCTCTTGCGCCCATGATTCTTGCTTTTTCAAATCTTGTTAATGTAGGTGGACCTATTGTAATTTTACCTTTTTCACATGGAATTTCAACAATTTCATGATCCTCTATTTTTTCAATAATTTTTCTTTCTTGTATTTCTGTAATTCTAGTTTCAAGTTTTGCTTGTTCTTTTTCTGTTAATGGTTCTAATGCATTATCCATATTTTTTTCAATTAATTTACGATAGGTATCTAATGCTTTGTTTAATCCTAAATTTGGATCTACTTCTGCTTCAATTACTTCAGCTGCTGGTGTGGCTAATTCTGGTTCTTCTGCTTTATTTGCTACTTCTGGTGTGATTTTTGTTTCTTCAGGATTAGACAAGTACCGAAATTCGCTTAAAACCTTATATAATCTAATCATTTTTAAACTAAACTTGAGTACTAAATCAGTTTCACGAAAACAACTAATTTTAGACATTGGTGGAAAAGTAAAATTAAATTGTGATCTAAAACGACACTTATCTCCAAGGACTGTTGGTGTTATTATGAGATCTTTACCTTTGGAAGGCAATTCTCACTTGTTAGGAAAAAGTATTGTTTATTTTGAAACTAATGTTGATGCTGGAATTGAGAAAGCAAGATCTGAATTTAAAACTGGTGACATAGCATTTTTACCTTCTACTGGAAGCATTTGCTTTTTTGTTGGTAATGTAAAATCTGCAAAAACTATGGCTCTTATCGGAAAATTTCATGGTGATGTTGCTGAATTAAAGAATGTTAAATCTGGAGATGTTTTGTCTCTTTATGAAGAAATAACTTGATACAAATAATGTCCTGAATAACCGCCAACTTTCTTTACTGTACCTTTAATCGTTGCTTGTTTTAAGAATGCATTTGCAGCAGATATTTTGACTCCTGTTTGTCTTGCAAGATCCTGAACTGTAACAACTTTAGAATTTTGAATAACTTTCATTGCTTGTTGTTCATTAAGCATAACTACAATTTCGGCTTTTCTTACACCGGTACTTTCACCCTTATCTTTTTTACCTTTCTTTGAATCTCTAGCTGGATTTTGTTTATTTGTACTAGTTGATTTATTTGCTCCAGCCATAAAACTAGAAAAAAATATTCCTATTATAAACGATTAATCTGCTAACTTTGGGTTACTATCAACTACTTTTTTATCCTTTTAATCCTAAATTTAATGATAAATTATCATATTTTTTTTAATTCTTTTTTAGAATGATCTGAAAATCATTTACTCTCTTTCAAGTATAAATAGCATCTTGACCATTGTATGTCATGGGTGTTGTTTCAAAGGGTGCACAATGTAATGTTGATGGATGTGATCAGGATGGTGCACGTTCACTTAACACTACTAAAGTAGAAACTGCTGGCTTACGAGTTAATTCTAAGGGCAAAAAAACAATTCTTTGTAAAGAGCACTATAAAGAGTGGAAAAAAGAATCTAAGGATGATCGAGATTTAGAACGTGCTAGATTTTCCAAGTTTTAATTCTTATTTGGCTCTAGTTGGACTTTTAAAATAATCGTCACTTAGTTTATCATACATTTCACCTATTCTTTTGTAAAGTCTTTTTGGTTTTCTTGATTTTTGATTACTTAGAACATAGAGTGCTAAAATTGGAAATACAATTGTTGCATCTGCATAAACTGTAACTATTCCTTCATGTGAATCTTGAATTTTACCCCAACTTTTTCCCTCTTGTAATGTTGCACCTGATAATCCTCCTGTATCTGGACGTGCATCTGTAATCTGTATAATGTAATTTTGACCGCCATCATTTCTTCTTAAAATTTGATCCAATAATGGACCTGTTTGCTGAGCTGTATTTTTTGGAACGCCACCACCTAATTCTAAAATTGATGATTTTTTTGAATCATATACAATTGCAGCTTGCTCTATTATTTCTCTCACAAAATCTAAATCATACTTTTTATTTTCTAATCTGTGAACTGCTAGATTTAATGCCAATGACGAATCTTTTATTGTAGAAATGTATATTGGAACATCATATTCGTATGCTGATACTACAAAACTTTTTTCTGGATGTTTGGCAGTTGCTTTACTTCTTTTACCTAATAAATTACAAAATTCTGCAGTTGTAAATGATTTATCCTGAAAATCATTTGCAAACATTTTTTGAATTATTTGATCCTCTGCTTCTAATGTTTCTTCAAATTTTATGTAGACGTCTCTAATTCTTACAATTTCTTTTTCAAATAATTTCATGTCGTCGACATCAAAACTGCCCTGCTTTACTGGTAATCCTGATGCAAAATGATCTTCGTGATATACATTTGCACCTGTTGTGACAATCCAATCTACAAACCCTCTTTCAATCAATGTTTTGATAATTCCTCCAAATCCAACTGGTGTCATTGCACCTGATACAGTAAGACAAATTGTTGAATCTTCTTCAATCATTTTAGCATACAATTTTGCAGCCTCACCAAGCTGTCTTCCATTAAACCCTGTACTTGCAAATACCTCCACCAAATCTTCTATTGTCATTTTTGGATCTAATTTTATGTGCGGTATATCTTTCCCATGAAAATGATGTGGATCCATTTTTACTTTGTTTTTTTCACTGTAAATAATACTTGTGTAATTATTATTTTTGACACATTCAATTATTTTTAATCAAATATTACTTATCTAGGAAAAACCCTGTGTGTTAATATGGATATTATTGATATGCATAATCCTGACCGAATCAAGAGATGTCCTGATTCTGTGAATATTTTATTATCCACTGGTACCTTCATTCAAGATGAATTTAGTATATCTAAAGTAGAATTACGTCTGTACAATGAACAAACTGATGAAAAACTTGGTGTTTATTCCTTAATCACTTCCTTTGTTGAAACTGACAAAGGTTCAGTTGAAATGATTTATGATGAAGGATTTCGTGGAACTGATTCTCTTTCAAGATCTGCATCATTTCTAATTAACAATTTAGGCATATCAGCATTAATTCTTAGATCTGTTATCTCCCTTCGTGAAAAAATATCATAACAATTAGCCTATTTTGTATTTCACGTAAACATTTAATTCAATTGAATTTTCTGTTTGAAATTATGAGAATATTACAATTACATTGTGATAGCATAGAATACACACCTACAAAAAAA
>CAJQRN010000047.1 GCA_905612295.1 uncultured Candidatus Nitrosopumilus sp. | reverse complement strand
TAATTTTTGTTTTTTCTGGATTAAAACCCAATGCTATAAAATCTAGTGCATTTTCATATGCATACTTGCTAGTTTCTTCCAAAGTTAAATCTGTTTTTGAATAAAATTTCTCATCATCTGTTAATTGAAAATATAAATTCACATCAAATTTATCTTGCAACCATTTTGCAAACATCCATGGTACCAAATGACCTATGTGTGTATGTCCTGAAGGACCTCTTCCAGTATATAGAAAAAATTCAATTCCTTTTTCATAATCTTCTAAAATTCTATTCATTTCTCTATGTGAAAAGAAAATCCCCCTTCTAAGCATAAAATGATCTTCGTTTGTTAAATTCTTAATTTTCTCACGTAATTCTGGTGATATTTTTTCAGTTCCAAACTTTTCAATTAATTTGTCATAATCAATGTCCCCCTCAACATGCCATGGCGTTACAATAAATTCATCAGCTGACATTCAACATGACTTAGGTTAAGGTTTAAAAAGTCTTTTTCGATATTTGATCTATTGTCGCAAGTTTTTCATGATATTGAAAAAAAAATTATCAATTCCCTAAAGAAAAATCCAATTCAAACCCCTGAAACACTTGAAAAATCTACTCAACTCTTACCAGATCAAATTAGACGTGGAATTGAATGGCTAAAATTAAAAAATTTGGCTATAGTTGATGAATCAAAATCAAGTACTTTGAGTTTAGGTAAAAATGGTGTTGATTCTTTTGAAAAAGGATTACCTGAACGAAGATTGTTAAATTTACTTACAAATGGACCTAGAAAATTATCTGATCTACAAAAAGCATTAGGATTTGTTTTTGGTCCTGCTATGGGATTATCTAGAAAAAATAATTGGATTGAAACTTCTTCTGACGAAATTATTCTTAAAACAATTCCTTCTACCCTCCCTGGTGAAAAAACTCTTAAACAAATTGGAAGTGGAACCTCATCTAAAGATCAAATTGATAAAATTGATTTAAGTGAACTTTTGAAACGACCTGATTTTATAATTGAAAATATTATGACATCTAAAAAAATTAGTTTAACTGACTCTGCAAAATCTATAGATATTTCAAACACTTCTGGAGCAATAGATGTTGAAGCTGACGTACCTGAACTCTTTGTTGCAAGAACACATCCATTAAAAGACACAATTGATGAAATACGTGAAATTTTTGTTACACTAGGTTTTTCAGAAATATTTGGAAATATGACTCAGTCTAGTTTTTGGAATTTTGATGCTTTATTCACTCCACAGGATCATCCTGCAAGAGAATTACAGGATACTTTTTTCTTAGATGATATTTCTGCTAAAAAAATTGGAACTGCAGAACAAATTAGAAACGTTTCCAACTCCCATAAAAAAAATTGGAGATACCAGTGGGATATCAACGAAGCTCGTAAAATGGTTTTAAGAACTCACACCACTTGTGTAACCATCAAACATTTAGCTGAAAATAAGCCTGATGAAGCACGAATTTTTTCATTAGGACGTGTATTTAGAAATGAAAAAGTTAGTTACAAACATCTTGTTGAATTTAACCAAATAGAAGGTATTGTTGTTGGAAAAGATGCTAATTTGAGAAATTTAATGGGAATTCAAAGAGAATTCTATAAACGAATTGGAATTACTAAAATCAAATTTTGGCCAACTTTTTTCCCATACACTGAACCATCTCTTCAAACTATGGTCTACAACGAAAAATTAGGAAAATGGATTGAATTATTTGGAATGGGAATTTTTAGACCTGAAGTTACTAAACCTTTAGGAATTACTAAACCTGTTTTAGCTTGGGGTGGAGGTATTGAAAGAATTGCTATGTTAAAGTATGGTTTAACTGATGTACGAGAATTTTATAATAATGATTTGGGATGGTTAAGGAGTAACACAAAATGCCAGTAATTGCACTTTCTTATTCTAGACTTCAAAAATTAGTTGGTAAAGTTTCAAAAAAACAAATTTCTGAGTCATTACCCTTTCTTGGATTGGATGTAGAATCTGAAGATGAAAAACTTATTCGAGTTGAGTATAGTCCTAATCGACCTGATTATTCTACTGATTTTGGAATTGCACTTGGATTACAAGGATTACTTGGAATAAAAACAGGTGGAATAAAACTTAAAATAAAAAAATCTAACCAATACAAAATTAATGTAACTCCTTCCATTTCAAAAATTCGCCCATATGTGACTGGAATAATTGCAAAAAATGGAAAAATTAACGATGATGTTCTTGAGCAGCTTATACAAATGCAAGAAGATCTTCATATGGGGATTGGAAGGAAACGGAAGAAATCTTCCATTGGTATTCATGACTTGAATAGAATTTCTTTTCCTCTAATCTATACCACAACAACTAGAAATCATAAATTTATTCCATTAAATTCTCAAAAGGAACTTTCAATTTCTGAAATCATCAGTGATACTCAAACAGGTAGAGATTATGGTCATCTTCTTGGACAATCTTCTCAGGTACCAATAATTATAGATTCAAATAAAAAAACAGTTTCTTTTCCTCCAATCATTAACGCTGCAATAACTACAGTTACCACAAAAACTAAAAATCTCTTTGTTGAAGTAACTGGAATCAATAAAGATGATGCTGAAGACATGCTTTCGGTTGTTGCAACTATTTTACAAAGTGCTGGATTCACCTTAGAAAATATTCAAATTTCTGGCGCAAAAAACTCTTCACCCAAACTTCAAGAAAAGAAAATGATTGTTAACCCTTCTTTGATTAATCAAACTCTTGGTCTAAATCTTAACACTTCAAAAATCATTGCTTCATTAAAAAAATCTAGACTAGATGCAGTCTCTAGAGGAAAAAACATTGTTTGCACAATACCTGCTTATAGATTTGATATATTTGGTCCGATGGAT
>CAJQRN010000046.1 GCA_905612295.1 uncultured Candidatus Nitrosopumilus sp. | reverse complement strand
TTTGAATGAGCCGTAAGAAGATAATATTATTTTTAATATTAATTGGAATGGGAATATATTTCCTAATTGGTATTACTGGGTTAATGATTTTTGTTGCTATCAATGTGATTGTCGTTGTTGGCATTGTTGCTGTTAGAGCAAACCCTAACATCGGAGGATATGACGGAGGATATGGTGCTGGTGGTCACGATAATGATGATGACGATAAATTGGATGAGGAAGATCACGGTACACGATAGAATTTATTCAAAAATTAATTATTAAAATAAATTCATACAGCATACTTGTTTTAATCTGTAATTATTACCAAAAGTACAAATTTTTGTTACTGAAACATATGCACAGTTTCTCTTACGTGACAATTGTTACTTATTTCAACAATTTCCTTGGTATGTGATTTAGGTAGAAAAATAAAACTAATCTATTAGAGAGGATTAGAAAATAGAGTGGTTGATTGTTTCAAATGCAAAAAAGAATTGGAAAGAATTGACAAATTTTCATCAGAAAATTTAGAATCAATGTTTGGAATGAGCATACCGTCATCTATGAGCGAAGATGACAGATTATGTGGTGATTGTGTGAGGCATTTACTAGAGCCTCAACAAGATATCTAACAATCTACTTTGTCTTGTTGACAAATATGATATACAATTATGGTATTATTTAGAATTATTAATTTTCCACAACTAAAGTTACAACAATTTCAGTTTGATCATTATCAAGGTCATCATCTAACATGATTTTTTTATCCACAAGTTTGTATTCTTCAATTAAAGAACCATATTCATCAAATCTTCTAACTAGTTTGCTTTTTGGAAGTACAACTACATCGCCAGCGCCATGATATGTTTCAACTGATTCTCCATTTTTTATTATAATTTTCAATCTATTGATTGACGTAAAATTAGATATAAAAAGTAAATTATATTGTGATTTACAAAATTTTAAACTATTTGAAATTAGACTGATTAGTTATTTTCATTTAAGACACTAAAACTAAGAATCTTTGTCACTAAACACATTCTCATTTTTTTATCTGACACTTGTTATTTATTTGACCTAAATTTTAACTCTGTAGAATATGACTGAATGCCCAATATGCAAATCCACAATTAAAGCAACTCCAATTGGCAGTAAGACAGTTGGAATACAATGCGATTGTAATGGTAATGTTGAACGTTATTTTATCAATTCTGGAACTGTTGATGGCACCATATCTGAATATATCAATAAATTTAGCAAAACTACTCATCCTCCAACAATTCCTGGAAAAATAATTAAAGATACGCCTACGATTAGAACTGCTCCAATTTCCAAAATTGAGGAATACTTTCCACCAGAAATTATTCCTAGAGATATTCAAAAACAAATTCTTAAAGAAATTGAAACTAATATCAAATTAGGATTTAAAAAAATCGTTATTTCTGCTCCAACTGGTGTGGGAAAGTCTGCCATAGGCATGGCCATTGCAAAATATTTTGGAACTGGATTTTTTATCACTAAATCTAAGAGTCTGCAGGATCAATATACTCGGGATTTTCCAATTTTGAAATCTGTTAAAGGCAAATCTAATTTTGAATGTTTAAAAATAATGGGTGAGCACAAAGTTGATGATCCGATTCTAGCAAAAGAATTGGGTCATACTTGTGAGAAGGGTGTTTGTTTAGAAGGGACGGAAGAAAATTCAGAAGGAAAAACAATTAAAACATTTTGCACGTTTAAACCGCTCATAAAGGATGTCACTTTTGATACTAAACTAAATGAGAGTACTTGCACATATTATTTTCAAAAATATTTTGGATTAATATCTAATTTTTCAGTATGGAATTATTCTGGATTTTTTCAATTAATGAAAAACAAATCTGTATTTGCTGAGTATTTAGAAAAAAAAGTTTCTATTTTTGATGAGGCGCATGGGATAGAGGATCAAATAATTAATTTTATTGGAATTGATATTTCAAACAAACAGTTAGATGAATGCAAGATAGATCTTAGCCGATACAATATTTCAGACGTTAAAGAATTGACTGCATTGTTGGTTGCAATGAAGAAATTTTACGCAACACAGTATGCTGAAATAAAAGGAAATGATGGCGATTTAAAAATATTAGAATACTATGATGATAATTTCAAAAAATTTTCAGATTTCATTGGTCAAATTGAAAGTGATCCGAAAAATTTTCTTATAAGCGATAACAGTAATGATTTTGGCAACTCTGTAACAATTTCAATTAAGCCATTACTTATTTCAAAATATGTGGATGATTTCTTTAACACTGAATATCAAATTTTTATGTCTGCTACAATTAACAAAAAAAACTTTTGTGAAACAATGGGACTGGATGAGAAACATGTTGCGTTTATTGATACTCCTAAATCCCCTTTTCTTTATGAGCACAGAAAAGTAGAATTTTTGGATGTGGCATTTTTAAATTCACGCAGTTCATTTGCAGACGAGCAAAACGCTATAAGAAAAATTGATGAAATACTTACAAAACACAAGCATGAGCGAGGATTGATTTTGACTTCATCCAAAAAAAGATGTTTTGATATTTTAAGCCAGTTGTCGCCTGAGAATAAAAAAAGAATTCGAATCTGCCATTCTAGTAATTCTGACGGAACCACCCAAGATGAAAAAATTGCACAGCATCGAGCAACCCCCTCAAGTGTTCTTTTATCTTCATCCTTGTGGGAGGGAGTTGACCTTAAAGACGATGATTCCAGATTTCAAATTATAGCCAAAGCGCCATACAAATCACTAGGAGATACAAGAGTAAGAGCAAAAATGAACAAATTTCCGTCCTGGTATAGCTCTGAAACCATGATGAAAATATTGCAAGGTTTTGGAAGATCTATAAGATCCGAGGATGATTGGGCAAGAACATATGTGATTGATTCAACAATTAATAATTTAGTAAATCAAACACGCAATATTGTCCCTAAAGCATATTGGGATGTTTTAAAAATTTCATAAGTTAATCTATAGTTTACCAATAAAATTTGTTAAGTAAATTATTAATCTAATAGAAAATTAATAATCCATTGTTGGTTCAAACTGATGAAGAACGCAAGGCGAATCAAAAAAAGAATAGAGATAAACCTGAAAGTAAGGAAAATCGCTTGAAAGTTTTACAGTATTATTCTAAGAATCTTTCCCATAGTGATGTTCCCTGTTGCAATTGTTGTGGATTAAATAGCCATATTGAATTTTTAACTATTGATCATATTGCAGGAAGACAAGAAATGGACTCTGAACATAATTTAAAGAAATTAAAATACACGCCAAAATTAAGTGGAACTGCTTTAGTAATCTGGATAACAAAAAATAATTTTCCAAAAGGTTTTCAAATACTGTGCCATAATTGCAATCAAACAAAAGGCTACTATGGAAAATGCCCTCTTGAAAATAAACAACACTAGTTTACTGCTTTTTTTATTAATCTTTACTATCTTCTCAAGAAAATATTATGTGAAAGATAATATTTCATTATTTTCATTTTTTTCTAGAAACTTCTCTTTTTCTTGCTTTTTACTCTCAATATTTTGATTTATTTTACAATAAAAGCAGGTTTTGGTATTGTTATCGTGTATACAGTAATCCATGTTTTAAAAAGATCATTGTTTTATTTTAACAAGTTTTTGTAATTCTTTACATGTGTTTATTTTTCTTTACATTTTTTAATTTTTAATAATATGTTTTTTAATTTATTTATAATTTTTAAAAAAATTCGTTTTTAACATTTCATTTAATATCTTAGAATACGATCGTAAAATTTCATATACGTATAATACTTTGACTGCCATATGAAAATAGATCTTATGTGCTTGGTCTGCCAAGATATGAGTGAACTAGATAGGATCATGGAGTACTGGAAATATTGGAATCTATGATAGTAATCTGATTAACCGACCAATGAATTTGTTACTATTGGCATTCATTCTAAAATATTTTTCAGTACTCTTTTTAGATTTTTGTAATAAGATTCTATAATCTTCTGATATTTTTTAAATGAATTTTTTTACACTGTAATTATGGAAAACCAATGTGATTTTTGTAATGAACAAAATAAAACACAAAAAATTCATTGCAACAGTTGTGTTGAAAATCATGAAATTTGTTTAACGTGTCTGGTAAACTACAAATCTGAAATGGGAATTAAACCTGTTAGAAAACACACACTTTATGAAAGTAATTTAAAAAAATGGACATAGATAGATGCGTGTTGTTCTTACAGAACATGATGTGCATGTGGCAGAATTTTTTATAAAATAAAAAAATAAAGTTAATTTTTAAAATGGAATTAATCTATAAACCCATTTCTGATTTAACTTGAGTACACCAATTTTTGACTCTTTCTTCAGTAAGTTCGCCTTCACTGTCTTCATCTACTGGAAGACCACAAAATTTTTCACCGTTTTCAGGTTCTGTAATTTCGTTAAGATGTGGAACTAAACATCTTGAAGAGACAAAATTGTATCCGTCAAGGGGTACGTATCCTACCATTTTTGCTCCTGCTTTTTCAAAGAATCTATGTAGTTCTTCCATAGCATCGACGAAATCTTCGCCGTAACCTACAGAATCACCTAGACCAAATAATGCAACAGGTTTATCCTTGAGGTCTAATTCACCAATTTTTTCTAAGAGGTCATCCCAAACAGTTCCAGATCGTAGTTCTAAAGCGCCTGTATTCCAAGTAGGAATACCGCATATTAGACCATTAAGATTTGGAAAATGTTCTAGATCCCCTTCAGCAACATCGATAGCATCTGTTATTGCATCGCCGAATTCTGCTTTAATGTATCCACAAACTTGTTCTGTTTTACCAGTTTGTGTACCAAAATAAAGTCCGATTCCTGCTGTTGGTGCGTCAGTTGGTGTAACATCATGTTGAACATTGTCGTCATGTGCGTGTGGACCAGCCATGAATGAGATTCACATATAATCTATTTATTTGAATCGGATGGTTATAAGCGCCAATTCCAAGGACAGATTATCGATACTCATTTCAAATTACCAGAAACAAGAACATTTGATCTCATTTAGCAAATATAAACAAATTTTTTCAAAACAATATTTCATAATAAATCAAAACACTGTATTCATTTTTCATTCTACATTTTTAATCTCTGGTTAAAAATTCATCACGTCACTATTATGTAAATTCGTTGTAGGAATAATTGTCAATTAGTTGTGATGAGAAGAACGGGATTTATTTCACCTGTGTTTTACTATTTTCTCATCACTCTATATTATTAAACAAAACTTAATCAGTATACCTTGTTTTTGCACAATATGAAAAAGGGATCTGTCAACCTGCTAATTATATTTGGTTTATTATTTTTGGTAATTGGAATTACTGTCCCCTACTTGAATTGGATGGGTGGTGCAACTTGGTATGATTCTGTTTTATTGTTGGTAATCTTCACAATCATCGGTTCTCTTTTATTCCTGGTAGGAAGATCTAACCAAAAAGGATCTACCCAAAAAGAATCAAAACATGATTAATTTTCATAATAACCCCTATCTTTAATGCCTTTTTTGAGTAGGAATGTTCCTAATGATTTTTGGTTTGTAGCCATTGCAGGAGGGCTCTCATATTTTATCAGGTGCAAATGATTTGGGATTGATAATTATCGCCAGGATTGTGTAGAGCACGTGCCCACTGATAAAATATGAGAAGTTATTTTTTCTACTTACTATTTAATATAGAATTGAAGAAATTACGTGTCGTAGAGTAAATACTCTTTTTAAAATTAGAATAATTTCATAAATACCTAAAAGAATTACAAAATAGAATGGCAAATTCTGGAAATTTTCACTCAAAGAAATCTAATTCTCCTAAGATATTTTGTGCATGGTGTCAACAATGGAAAAGAGGTCACATAGTTCTAAAATTTACAAAGGGTGCAAATTGGAAAATTCACAAACATTCCAAAGCTGACAAACCTTGCAAAGGTTCAGATAAAGTTGTCATGCAACCAAACCCTCCTTCACCTGAGTAGGATAAACAGAATTCACAAATTGACAATTATTCTCAATTAATAACAAAATATCTATTTCATTATGACAATATACCTATAATTCTAAAATTATCTTCAAAGAATTAGTTAGAAATTACCATTATGTTCTAAATCAGAACATTTTTGATATGAACAATTAACTTTAGACTATGGTGAATTTTGAAAAAATCTATCTAAGAGTGGCATTAAAAATTATTGAAAGATGTCACGGAGCAATTAAAATTACAAAACGGGGCAAAATTGTTGAAGTTTATGATTTAAATCGACATATTTGGAGTGACGGTCTTGCAGGACTAATAATTAAGGAAGAATGCAGATCCGCAAATCTAAAAGAATGGGAGTTTGCTAATGTCCGAAGTTATGTGATTAAAGAATTACTTGAAAAATCAAAAAATTAATAAATATTTTCCTATTTTTTATCTCGACTTTTTACTACTTTTGAAATTAGTGAAATTTTTTAATAAATTTTATTTTATTATTTTTGACATTAATTCAGTTTGTTTTTTCATTTCAGAAAGAACTAGAATCAGTATCTCTTTTTCACTTAACTTCAATAGTGATTTTGTTTCATCTTCAGTAAATTGAATATCTTCATTCAATTCATCGTACGTAGTTAGTGTATCAACCATGAATTAATGTGATAATTTCGAGTTATTATATGGTTTTGATGTTAAGAAAAATTTTGAATCTACCGTTAGTATGTAACCTTGCGAATCTAAACACGTTGCTTTTGTTAATCTTTGAAATTCATATCAATAATTTCTATAATTATGCCTGAAAGACCTTAAGAAATTCAAAAAAGAACCACGTCCTAGTGGTTTATGTTGTTATAAGATTCTATACTCAACTATTGTAAACTACTGGATCCCAGAAACTCATTTCTTTTTTATTTTTTTAGAAATATTTTAGAAATAGTTAGATAGTACAAAAATTAAGATTTTATTAAACATGGAAGGTATCTTTAAAGAAATTCTTAATGATAATTATGATAAAGAAGACATCGAAGATATTCTAGAAGAATATGGATTTCCCAAATCTGGAAAAAAAGATGAACTGTTACAAACTATATTGAAAAATGCCACCATTTTTGAAGATACCATAAAGGAATTATTAGATGGCTCAAGTAAAAATGAAATTCAAATCATATGTGACTCACTAAACATTCCTTCTAAGTCCAGTAGACCCAATTTAGAAGAGAAAATTTTAGATAAATTGCATGAAAATATCGATAATAGAGACATAAAAAATAAAATAAATTTTTTAGACTTTGGTTGTCATAAGTATGATCTTGAAAATATTTTAGCTGAGCATAACATTCCTAGCACAGGTAAAAAAGAAAAACTGGTAGAAAGAGTTGCAAAAAATGATTCCCTTGTTAAGTCTGCCATGAGTGAGTGGAAAAAAGAATTGTATAAAGAAGATATTGAAGAACTCTGTGATAATTTAGGCATGAATTCTGAAGGGAATAAAGAAAAATTATTACAAAGAGTTAATGATTATGTGTTTAAAAAAGAAAAAATACTTGTCACTAACAAAACACTTTCAATTGACTCTGAGAAAAGCAACATTGGCCAAAAGAGCATACAAACCATAGTTAAAAAAAATACTAATTATAAAAATAAAACAAAGAATTTTAAAAAATATGATTCTACCTTTTTAAAAATTATTGATAATATCCAAAAGGAGTTCATACCTGAAGATAGTGTGGATGAAAAAGAACTTCAAACTCAATTGAAAATTTTTCTTGCTAGAGAGTATAAAGGAAAAAAAATAGAAAGAGAAGTTAAAACAAGTGTTGGAAATGTAGATTTTTTAATTGATGGAAAATATGTGATCGAAGTAAAACTTGCAAAAACCCCTACTGTTTTAAGAGATTTAATTGGTCAATTAGAAGTATATCAAGAAGTTTTTCCGCAAATCGCCGTATTACTGTTGAATATTATTGAAAAATCGGATGTTGAGAAAATTAATCAGTATACTAAAAGATATGCCGCAAAAGGTATTCCGGCAATTATAGTTGATGGTAGAACACGCAGAAGTTCAAGTAGGAATAAAATCAAAATAGATATAGAAACATCATAGAAAAATTCTTCTAATAGATTAATGTGGTTTATTTTCTAAAATATTATATTTAAAATTATTTTATTTTAAAATTCCACAATAGTTCAGTTCCAGTTTTTATTCCAACTCTAGTTGATTTGGAAATTTTTACAACATTTGTTGTATCTTCAATGTATAATTCTGATTTTTTTGTTAAATCCATACCATAGTGTTCTTTTGTAATCTCTAATGCTTGTGTTAGTTTTCCAGGTCCATTTGTAAGATTCTTCATATCTTTCATGTGTCTATTTTCTTGCATTCTTGTAATTCCTTTATCTGGTTTAATGGCACGTATCAATACCGCACCAGCATCTATTTTGAAATTTTTTGCTACAACATTAAAACAATAATGTATGCCATATGTGAAATAAACATAGGCCATCCCTACATCTCCAAACATTATCTTGTTTCTCTCTGTAATGTTTCTAAATGCGTGACTGGCAGGATCATCTTTATGTCGATATGCCTCAGTTTCTACAATTATTCCTGACATTTGTAAATCACCTATCTTTCTAACTAGTTTTTTTCCCAAGAGATTTTTTGCAACTGCTACCGTATCTTTTTGATAAAATTCCTTGGGAAGAATATTCAATATCTATCGGGTGTTTTTTATTAAAATAAGCATTTAGAAATTTCATTACAACGTATTGCTCATTTCTTATTCCATTCCTTGTAGACATTCCATGGAGTTGCAGGTATGTCATCAGGCTTTTTACCTGATTTACAATACTCTCCCCATTCTGTTTGTCCGTTCAGATTTAATGCTCTAACAAACTCTAGTGCGTCTGCAAAATCTCTAAACTGTTTTTTCATCTCTCATTCCATTTCTTTTACTTTAGAATTTTTTTCATAAAGTTCAACAGATTTGTCCACACAGTAATCATAAGAATAGGAATACATCTTTGCTGCATTTTCTAAATCCCCGATTTCTTCATACATTTCTCCTGCAGTTTTGTATGCATCAAGTTTCATTTCTTGGTAAATTTCTGTAGATTTGTCTACTTTTCCCCATATTTCGTTAATAGTTTCTCGAATTTGAAACATATGTTCGGGTATACTGTCTGATTTGAACACCTTGTCTTTATTCTGGATATTGGTGGAAAAATCTTCGGTTAAATCTACATCAGATAGTGCTTCTTTAGCAACATTGTCGATAAAAGGAAATGCATTATCTTGAATTTTTCCACGTAAGGAAACATAGAGCGCAAAAGTTTGTTCATACATCTTTGCAATTGATTCCCATTTTTTAGCATCCTCAATAGTCATTTGTGTTATTTCCTCATACTTTCTAATTAGTATTATTTTCTATGAATAAAAATTGAATTATCTTTGTGTGTTGTTACAACTAATAGTAAGTATTTGAAAATAATGAATCCTTGAAATATCTGCCATCTAACGGGCATACCTTCTATTGTAATTTTATCAAGGTGTTTTGAACCACGTTATATTATGTAATCAAGTTTAGGTGCAGAGTGTTGAATAGCATTAGATGAAATGAACTCAACAGTTGGCGGCGTAATATCTGCGGGATAATCAAATGACATTAACGCCATCTGCAGACAATCATGGGATTGCTGGGTCTTGCCCAACTTTTGAAACATGCATGCTTTGAAGAACCAGACAAGTTCATCATTTTGATGATCAGGCGAGTGTAGTACTTTATCGAGATGCATTTGTGTATCTTCATATTTTCCTTTTTGAGATTTTAGAAAAGCAGTTACAAATTGTAATGTTGTTTCGTTGGTTTTTTGTTCAGTCATACTAGTAGTTATGAAATTTCTATTTAACTTGAAATGGATTTGGATAAGATTTTACGGTTGTACGTGTTTGGACTATCTTACCATCTGACCTGTGCATCTTCTATTGTAATCTCATCAAGGCATTTTGAACAAACTGGTCTCAGTTGATGCAAATTATGCTCATTTTTACCATAGACTGGCTTGTTTCTTGAATTTATGATAAACCAGGCACCATTGCCATCTGACATGAATTGTTCCAGTTGAATCATGTTTGCACACTTGTGACATACCCCTTTGGTTCTTGAAAATATTTGATACAGTTCATCCTCTGAAAATAGTTTGAGGTCTTTGTGATTGTTTCTGGCATTTGTAAAATCTTTTTGAGACAACACCATGGTAAATGTTAAAGAATAATTAAATTTTTATTTTTTTAAACTCTTTTCATATTTCTCTTTACTGTAAAAAACCAAAACATCAGCTGGAAGATTCAACTCTTCAAGTAATTTCTTGTGTGTTTTTTGTAATTTTTAAACATTATTACGCCTAATAGTATGAATAGTATGCATACTATGGACATGTGTCATAATAATACTAGTACCATATACAATACATGAAACAGCAAGTAATTCAAAAGAAAACAAACTCGGAGATCACATTTTTTCCAATAATAATCCGAGAGTTTGAAGATGATGACGAACCAATGTACTATGGAGGAAAAGCATGACGGTACTATTTCAAATGAAAAATCAGTCACGTCATGATAGTATCCTATCTTCATTTGCAAATCTCAAAGAAAAACTAGAACAATATGAAAATAAGGAGGAATCAGTTTGAGGGATAGAGGATTAAATCAAAACGATTTACAGTCCATTCTTTATTGGTACAAAAAAGCATTCCGTGATGTTGAAGATGATGATGTTGAAGTATATCAAAAAACATTGATCAAAATTCAAGCATTAGCAGTATATGCACAAGAAGAAGAAGAGTGGAGCGATAAATTTTTCAAAAGGAGAATGAGATGAAGCAATTAGATTTAGAAAATTTTGAGTGTAACATAGGATTAATGATTCGTGAAAAAGAAAACCATGACAACTATGCATTACTTCGATTCGATGACCTGGATAAAATCATAGAGTACTATAACTCATTCAAAGATGAATTTGATTCAAAATTAAATGGTAAAAAAATGGAGAAATCAGAATGATAGACGATAAGGTTGAAAAATTGACAGAAACTAAACCATCATGTCCCGAATGTAATAAAAATAATGTTGCAATAATTTTTTGGGGATTCCCAGGAAATGATGAGGTAATTCAAGCAATATATGATAAAAAAATTGTTCCAGGAGGCTGTCTAATATCAGATGATGATCCAAAATGGGAGTGTACAGATTGCCACCACCAATGGGGTGAAAGAAACGAAGACGATTATGATTTTGATGGGGATATCATGGAGGATATCAAATAATGTCAAATGAGGCAGTAGATTCTAAAAAGAAAAGTGCATCTGAGGCACTAGTCAACTCCTTTGGAGGCTATCCTATAGGATATGGGGTGGGGATTGTTGTGTTACCGCTCTCTATGGGTTGGATTCAAGAGGATCCATACATGGCAAATATTGCAATCACTGCAGTTTATGCCACAGTATCTTTTGTCAGGTCTTATTTTCTGAGAAGAATCTTTGAGAAATATGGTGTTGATGATAATTTTATTCGATTAGCAAAACGTGGAATTGTAAAATTGGTACATTATTGTAGATAATGTTTCTTTATGTCATCAGGATTTAGGATCTCAGTCTGAATTTTATCAACTATATATTTTCTAGAATTTGGTTTAGCAATTAACTGAATATATTCATCCATAGAAATAAATTTTGTATAAATCTTAATTTTACTTTTAGTTGCTTGATAACTTTTTTGTATGTTTGGTGTTTCTGAAAAATTGGGAAGGATTGCATATGCATACTTAATTTCTTGTTCTTTATTTTCACTTGTATATTCATGGATGTAAAATCCAATTTGATAAAGATCATTATACCCTAATTTGTTCTTATACTTTACATCAATAATTGTAATTTCTTTACGTTTATTTTGTAAAATTATATCAGGAATCATTTTAATATTTTGTTTTGTATCATCTATAATCCACGCTTTTTGTTTTTTTTGTGTAAATATTTTATCATGACAGTATACTTCAAATAGTTTTGTAACAAAATCTTCAAATAATTTATTCATGTCAACAAAAAACGGTACTGAAAAAGATTGATTTTCTTTATCATTATAAAAATCAGAAATTCCTTTATTTTCTATAATCATTTCACAAATAATATGTGAATCCCGATAGGAAATATTTTGTCGGTCATATGCTCCCCTTACTCTTTTAATATCATTTACAGTGATAGGAACTTTTTGGACAATTCCAGAAAACTGTTCAATCAATTTAAAAACTTGTTTCTTTAATTCAGAATTTATTACAATTTTCCTACATTGAATTAATGTCTGTAGAATAATTCTATTTTCAATATTATCAAATTCTAATTCATCATATTCACAATAAAATCCTACTTTTTTTCCCATGTCGTTTTGAAATTGATTTTTTAAAATTATTTTCCCCTTCAAATAAGATAAATTTTCTTCATGTGTTACATATGATTTGAGTAGGCCTCTACGAAGTAGCTCATTACATTCGTACACTAATGTCCATACAAGATAATCTTGTAAAATTGAATCATCATCATTGATAGATATTTTATTAAAATCAATAATTTTTTCTGGAGAATAATTTTTAGTAAAATGCATACATTGAGCAATATTTTTCCAAATAGATTTTTTCTGAATTTTGTAAATTTTTGGTATAATTTTTAGACTAAATTCTGAAAACGATACAGTTCCTATGAATTGCTGTGCTTTAATTCGTATGCCACTTTTTAACTCGTCAAATTCTACAATATTTTCATTTTTGAGAAATTTAACTATTTTTCTATCAGATTCATTAAGTTCAATTTTTCTTGAAATTATTTTCTCGACATCAGTTGATGGCCACTCTTGATGTTCAAAAAGCTCAATTGGCTCAATCATTGTAATTCTTTGACAGGTTCTTTGTCGGAATCAATATTTTCATCATCTAATTCATTCTTGCAAATTTTTTCTAATTCGTCTTCAAAATTTTAGTGAATTAATAAATTTATGATTAACTGACATGTCATTTTTAGAAATAATTTTTTTGCCTAAAATTTTTTCTAATAAATCATAGTCATCATAAAAATAATCTTGTAAGAGAGGAATTATCTCATATTCGAATACACGTTGTAATTCTGAAATATTTGTAATATTCATAAAATAAGAGTGTCCAATTTGTTTATCTCTTAAATTTTGGTTTCTAATTTTTTTATTCAATTCTTTAAGTAATTTGGCCAGGTTTATTTTACCAATTTTTCTATCTATTTGAGGTAATTCATAATCTGGCATCAATTCCATAAACGTAAATCTTCTTCTCAATGCAGTATCCATCTGTATCAAACTTTTGTCTGCAGTGTTCATAGTACCAATTATGTACAAATTATCTGGGATTGAAAATTCTTTTTTAGAATATGCTAAATTAATTGATAAATTATTTCGTTTATCTTTTTCAATTAAAGTTATTAATTCTCCAAAAATCTTTGAAATATTTCCACGATTAACCTCATCTATGATTAATACATATTTATTTTTAGGATTTTGGTTGTCTTTCCTTGCTTCATTACATATTTTTTTAAATATTCCATCCTCAAGATTGTATGTCACCTGATCACCAATTGTTTTTGGCCTAATACCTTCGATAAAATCTTCGTAAGAATAGGATGGATGGAAAGTGATTAATTTTGTACGTATGATTATGCCCCATTTTGATTCTATTTCGTCTAATAATTTTCTAATATTATCTTCATTAGCAATTCTACTCAAACCTTTTGTTTCGGGTAATCCATCCATTCTAGGAATCATTTGTGTTCCATCTACTTTTTTAATTATTTCAAATTCTAAACGTTTTTGCCAAAGAATTTTTCCTTCTTTAATTTCATCTGCAAAAAAAGGTTTAGAGGAATCAAACAATTTTGTTATTTTTCCAATTCCAAAATAACCAACGCCAGGGTATGGACCAAGATCATCAGTATTGTTTTGAAATATAACATAATCTCCAATTTTCATTAAATTGTATTGACTAAGATTACTTTGGACATCAGTTGTTGCCCATGATGGATTAGGCCTAGCCATATTAGGTTCCCAATTAGACCATGGTCCTTTTAGCATAAAAATATCCGGTAATTTATTTTTCTTTTGTATTTTTTTAGCTAATTCTCTTGCAATGAATGTTTTGCCTGTACCGGGTGGACCATACAAAACTAAATTTGGTTTCCAATCTAATATATTCAGATAATTATCCATAGACACAGTATCTACTTTGTCTTCTTCAGAAGTTAAATCTTCTCCTATGATTTGTTGATAAAGTTTTTTTGGGATTGGATTAATTGGAAACTGCCAATTCATTTTCCATTTTTTATCCCCCTGAAGATCTTGGAGTTGTTGATTAACAGATGCAGTTGCTCGTGTTAGTTCTCTTCCCTGAACATCTACATCTCCTTCAAAAAATTTAAAATCATTATATGTTAGATACCAATCTGTATCTTTCTTTTCCTCGTCAATCCCCGTAACCGTTCCATATCCCCAAAAATAAAATTCCCCTTTAGATGTAGAATACCAAATTGTCTTTGTACCAACACCTGCATCAAGTATGAGCCTAACTCTTTTGCCCATCCTCCCATCTTTTTCATCCCTACCAATATGGTATTTCTTCCCTGGATCATCCTTCCAAGGACCTTTTGCATTATGTCTTAAAAGAAAATACCGGGGTAGTTTTTCTTCTCGAAGAATAGCAAGGTATTGTTCTTTTAGTTGTGCATCTTTGACTCTGTCACATGCAGACATTCTTGATAACTCAAATGCTTCACTTTCAGGTATTGGTCCTCGATTTAACCAAACAACATTACGTCTATGGCTATATGATTTAGCGTTGTCTGGCAAGTCAATAGACGGATCTTTTTGATAGTGATATGGACCTACAACAATTGCAAAATCAAGTATTGTCTTTTTTTTAATTAATACAATGATATCTTTTGGTTTTATTTCATGTGTAAAATTTGTAAAAGATTGTGGAGAATTTGATTTTCCATCTATTGGCCGATATAATTTATGAAATAATGCCTTCGTCTGCTCTTTTGTCATATTTTTCTTTACTACATCGTCTCCTATTTCCCCCCATCCTACCCCTATTGTATTAGATTTTAGAAATTCGAGTTTGAAAGGATATTTTTCCTCTGCACTCCCAGGTGGCATTCGCCATAAATTATAATCACCTTTTACAATTTTATCAATGTGAAATTCTACAATTTTTTGCCCACAAATTTTTAAACATTCAGTTTTTTCTACATCCGAAATATTTTCATTATTTAGTTTTACATTTTCGCCATTAATTGAAATAACATTATGGTCATCTAGTACTTTCTTTACAGTTGACCAAGCACTATTAATCTTAAAATCTTCTCTATCAAAATTTAATTCAACTATTTTATTTTTAATTTCATTTACTGTTGAAGGAAATTTTGAGTCATTTTCTAGAAGTGTTTTAATTACAATCGCCTGATAGTTTTGGAACATTGTTGGGTTACTTTTTAAAAATTCTAAAAGAGTCATATCTAAATCAAATTTCCTCCTTTGCATCACAAATTGATGCATAGTCACATCTAGAACATTTTCTAAATTCTGGTGCAGCATCAAACTTCTCATCAAAAATATTATCAACTTTTTCACCCAATGACTTTGTAAACTCATCAAGTGCTTCCTTTTCAATAAAGTGTGGGACAAACTTGTTGTCTTTGATGTAAAACAGGGATGTTTTCTTTGGTAGTTTGCCATACAGTTTCTCAGTTCCTAATGCATAGATGTTCATTTGCACATCCTCTTTGATTGTGTTTTTGTTTTTGTATGCATAACCTGTTTTAAAATCAACTACCTCATATTCACCCTCAGGGGTTTGCTCTACTCTGTCAATCATTCCTGAAATTGTTACATCATTAATTTCAATTCTAAACTTTGCCTCTACATCAACAGGAGTGTTTGGATTATTTTTCTCCCACTCCATGTAGGTCTTCACCATATCTTTTGACTTTACTTTGTCTTGATTTTCTTTTGTTCTTTGGTTTCTATATGATGATGTTTCCCACTGTTTTTCTAAAATCTCAAATGCTGCTTGCTCAGTTGACTCTTTTCCGTCTTTTTGCATTTTTGTAAGATTTTCAGCAACAGAATGTATGGCAGTTCCCATACCAAAGTATGTCTTTGAAGGTGTTGGTACTCGTAGCACATATTGGAATTTGAACTGCAATGGGCAGTTCTCATAGGTTTGAATTTTTGATGGTGAGAGTCTAAAGTTGTCTTTTTTGATTAGTGGTATGGATTTTTTGTATAATTGGGCGTCAATATGGGATTCTTCAGGCTCGATTTCAAACAATTTAGCAGGATCAAAGGTATCCAGATTGCCAAACTCCTCAAAGTGCTTGATTTTGGCCAAATCGATAATTTTACGAACTGCAGTGTTTAGATTCATTTGATTAATTGATGTGACAGCAATTTGCTGATGTTCTGCCTTTAGTTGTTCTAAATGCTCGCCAGTGGACAGTTGTACAGCAGTGTTAGATTTGTATGGTATAACTTCTATTCGTGGATTATTTTTAAAATCAATCTCATCTAAAAATGGTGATGGCTGTGCTTCCTTTTTTCTATTCTCATAGTCTTGCGCATATGTAATGTACAGATGACTTTTAGCTCTGGTCATTGCAACGTATAGTAATCGTTTCTCATCTAAAATGTGCAATGTCTTTTCATCTGCAGTTCTAACCAGACCCTTCGCTAGATCTTCAGGTACATAGAATTTCTTAGTTCTTGCACGTAGTGGTAGTTTGTCTTTTGCTGCATCAACTACAAAGACTACCTGAAACTCTTTGCCTTTACTTTGGTGTATGGTAGTTACCAAAATGCTTTCATCTTCTTCCAATTCTTCAGGTAATTCCAAATCAAATCTAAATAAATAATTTAGATAAGAAATAAAATCAGTTAGTGATTCTTCAGGGTATAGATTTTCATATTCTAATGCATATCCGTAAATTTCCTTTAGTAAAATTTGATTAATTCGATTTGTTGTACTATTATCTGAAATGGATTTTTTGTACAGTCCAGAAATAGACATTATAATTTTGTAAATTACATCACTAGGACGATACTTTGATAGTTCTGATAATTTGTTTAGAATATCAACAAATTCTAGTATCTCTTTTTTCTGTGTAATGTCTTGACTTGCAATCTCTTGTAATGATTTCAAGACAAAATCTACGCCAGGATTGTCTGAATCAGATAACTTTTCTCCCAAGTGGTTAATTTTAGCCACATTGTATTCAGTAATTCCATGATTTTTGAGGAGCCTTGCAATCTCTCTGCCTGCAGTGGCTGGTGAATTTACAATGTTCAGATAGGCCATCACGTCTTTGACTATAGGGGTGGCAAACAGGTTGTCTGAGCCTACAAAATCAGCAGGTAATCCATGGGCTTTGAGTGATTTTACAAATTTTACGCCTGATTTTCTACTTCTTGATAATATTGCGATATCACTGTAGGATATTACTCCTTTTTCTCCATCTTCTCGCGTTATTGGCTTTCCAAGTAGTTCTTTGATTGTTTTTACAACAAATTCAACCTCTGCATTCTCATTTGTACAAATACAGACCTTTACTTTTTCACCCTCAATATTTTTAGAAAACAGATTCTTTTTTTGTCGCTCTTCAATGTTGGATACTATACTGTTTGACAAATTTACAATATTTTGAGTACTACGATAATTTTGATCAAGATTGATTATTTTGGTATTTTTAAAGTGTTTTTCAAAATCACTGAAGTTTTTCATGTATGCACCTTGGAATCTAAATATAGATTGATCGTCATCCCCAACGGCAGTGACATCCACTCCATTTGAAATTAATTTTACAATTTCTAACTGTGCATAGTTGTTGTCTTGAAACTCATCAACCAAAATGTGTTTGTATTTATTTTGTAATTTTTGTTGAATCAGTGGTTTTGTTTTTAGTAAATTAATTGCTTCAACTACAATGTCATTAAAGTCAATTACACTTTTTGCTTCCCAAAATTCTTGATACTTTACATATACTCTATGCAAGTCACTTAGTCGATTAATTAAATCACGTTTCTCTTCAGTTAATTCTTCAGATTCCATTTTATCAAGATATTTTTTTAATGTTTCTGGGGAAATTAATTCGTCTTTGAAAGTTCTGATACCATCTATGATTGAGCGAATCAAATCTTCAGCGTTATTTCCTATCGTTACATGTTGAAAATCAAATGAATCAATATTTTTCAGACCCCATGCCAGTTGTGCAGATCTTTTGATAACCCCTGAAGAAATGTTTACTCCGGATTCTAGCACATTATCTTGTAGAACGGATTTTGCAAAAGAGTGGAATGTGTTAATTTGAACATCTGTAATGTCTTTATTTTCTAACCTTTGAGACATTTCTTCAGTTGCCTTTTTGGTAAATGTAAGGCAAAGAATCTCATCAGGTTTTATGCCTGAATTTACTAGTCTCACAATTCGCTCAATTATGACTCTAGTTTTACCACTTCCAGGACCTGCTACAAGTAGTAAAGGCGAACTGGTATGTTCTACTGCCTGAT
Source organism: uncultured Candidatus Nitrosopumilus sp. (assembly GCA_905612295.1). Classification (GTDB taxonomy): domain Archaea; phylum Thermoproteota; class Nitrososphaeria; order Nitrososphaerales; family Nitrosopumilaceae; genus Nitrosopumilus. Next base: position 13,404 of record CAJQRN010000046.1, on the reverse strand, counting down.
TTTGTGCCTGATTTAATGCCATTTATGATTCTCCAAAAACAATATTCTTTGTAATTATTTGGAAACTTAAGAATGTCTATTGCAATGAGATTCAAAAAATGCTTAAGATCTAGCCACGTTACTGTTAGCAATAACATGATTGACGTAAAGAAAAGTAGATGTGAGCCTGTAGGGTCAAATTGTATATTTTCTAATTATTTATTCGGTATTTGCCAATTCTTTTATAATTTAAAAAAAACTTTTTGTGTGGCAAACCAATATGTAGATTTTATTTCAGATGAAATTTTCGAGGAACTAATTCAATCTGTTACGGATGCATATGGTGAAGAAAATAGAGACATTAGGAAAAATGGGATTGATCCATTCAAAACTGTTTTTGATATGAAAAAAATGGGATTAGATTTAGAAAAATGGAAAAAAATTACAATATCAATACAAAAAGATACAAACGTTAGTATGAAAATTGGATATTTTCATCAAAAGTTACTAGGTAGTTTAAAAGGTTGGAAAGATTTGAAAGTAGGTAAACAACTAGACATAACTAATGATGATAATACGATTTACATCGAATTAAAAAATAAATGGAATACAACCAAGGGAGAGAATAAAATAGATGTTTTTAAAAAATTAAAAAAAATTGTAGAAGAAAACAAAAAGGCAACGGCATATTATGCATATATCAATGCAAAAGATGGAAGTAGTGGCAAACCTAGAGTATGGAATGTAAAAAAAGATGTGAATCATCCAAGAATTAAGGAAGTTTGGGGAAAAGAAGTATACAAGCTTGTTACAGGCGATAAAGATGCATTAGATAAGACATGGGAAGCAGTGAATAAAGCTTTAAAATCAGATACAAAAACAACTAAAAAATGGTTTGACGATTCATTTTAAAAAATTATTAAATTAAAATTATAGTATAAATGAAATCAAAGAGATTTATTTATTTTACAAAATGTTTAATTTTAGATTGTACTGGAATTTTTTCTAATAACTCAGGATGCATAATTGATTTGTAAACTTCTTTTGCTACAGCAGTTGCCAATTTTACAGGTACGGCATTTCCAATCTGCTTGTATTGAGATGAAATACTTCCAACAAATGTCCAAGAATCTGGAAATGATTGAATTCGAGCATATTCTCTTACGGTAAATGGTCTTTCAGCATCAGGATGACATCTTTCAGTCATTTTTTGACCAGGTGAGCACGTCAAAGTAAGACAAGGCTCATCCCAAGCAATTCTCCTTCCCATTCCACGTCTACCTCCACTAGAGTAGAAGCTTTTTCCCATGTATTTTTTTTGAACCTCAACTGGCATATTTACCCAAGAACCGCCAGGTGGAACATGTTTTAGCATTTTTATTTTTTCTTCAGAATATTTACTGCCAACAGAATCTGGAACATCTTTTAATGCATCAGATAAAGTGAATGAATTCTTTTGAGGTTTAGGATATTGAAATTTAACTCCTTTCTTTGTACCGATAAAAATAACACGTTTTCTTTTTTGTGCAACTCCATAATTTACAGCATTTAAAATTTCATAACGTACATCATAACCAAATGATCCCAAGACATCCATGATTACCTTAATTGTTTCTCCATCTTGATTTCTTAAAATTGCTTCAACATTTTCTGCAACAAAAATTTTTGGGTTTATCTCTTTTACAGCTCTTGCAAATTCATAAAATAATGTCCCCCTAGTATCTTCAAATCCTAATTTGTTTCCCGCATGACTAAATGCCTGACACGGAAAACCCCCTGTGACAACATCTGCCTTCATTCCTTTGAAATCTATGTTATGAATATCATCATGTGTAACATTCCATTTTGGTCTATTCTTTTGCAATGTTGCAACACAGTCCTTGTCATATTCCACTAGTAATTTTGTTTCAAATCCTGCCTTTTCAAGTCCCAATGCCATTCCTCCAGCACCTGCAAATAATTCGATCACAGTTGGCTTTTTTGTATCCAAGATAATCCTAATTGATTTATGATTACTTTTAATTTTTGTCTGTATTGATAATTACCCATAGGTAAGCTATTTTTCTAAACTGTAAATATCGCATTAAATTAAAAATGATGTGGGCCTGTAGTCTAGCTGGTTAGGATACTGCCTCGACATGGCAGTGATCATGAGTTCGAATCTCATTAGGCCCACTTTAAAAAATCATCTAGGTATTTACGGCACATATTTCAATATTTTCTGGGCCTATGGCGCAGCATGGATAGCGTGTTGGACTTCTAATCCAAAAGTCATGGGATCGAAGCCCATTGGGCCCACTTACTTGTTTTTTAATAATTTCATTAAATCCTGTCTGACTAATATTCCGATAATGAATCCCTCTTTTTCAACTAGGACATATTCAAAATAGTCCAAAATACGGCGTAATGCCCGAAGTGGGGTTTTTGCATTAACTGTTGGAGGGGGAATCTCCAGCATTTCAGAAGCAATTCCAATCTTCGATACATTAGAACCAATCAACTTCATGATGGTCTTATCAGTAATCATACCAACACAGTTATTTTTTTTAAAAACAGGAATCTGTGAAATTCCTTTTTTTATCATTATTTTATTTGCATCCTCAATAAAATCACCTATTTCAAATGAAATCATTTCTGTAATGCATAGTTCTTCTGCGGTTTGTTGTTTTTCATTTTTCTCCATTTCATACATGTCAAAGATTTTTTTCATCTTCAGATAGCTGGGGTCTTTGATTCCTGCATTACCATCATTCAGACCTATCTCAACTTGATTAACCCACGATACTGTCAAGCCGCACTTTTTTGCAAAGTCCCTCAGAGACAGATCCATTTTATCTCTAATATTTTTTGCTTCACTTATCTCTGGCAGTGTCATGTGTAGTTATACACATCCAAATATTTATGTGTTTACTATCCGATACACTGTTTAGCGTATACTATATTTCACTTTAACATAGTATATGCATGGTAAGAAAAATAACAGAACTACAAAAAGTTCTAATACAAAAATCAAAACCACTTAACAAAGCGGCCTATTTTTTAACAAAGGCTGTAAAGTTAAGTAAAGAAAAAAAATATGCTGAGGCAATTGCATGTTATGACAAAGTCATCGAGTTAGATCCTAGATCTAAAGCTGCTTGGTTTAACAAGGCACTTGTTTCATCTCATCTGGACAAGCATGAAGAAGCCCTTACTTGTTATGAGGAAGCAATTAGAATAGACCCTACCTATGCTCGCAGTTGGTTTAACAAGGGAGTCACTTGTATACGTCTGAAAAAAATCCCTGAGGCAATTGCATGTTTTGAGGAAGCAGTTAGGTTAGACCCTACAGATGAAATTGCAAAACGAAACAAAACAAAGGCACTACAATGGCAAAAGGAGAAAAGATTTGAGTGATGTTCTCTTTGAAGGCCATCACTTGGATCTGATTGAGTGTGATCAAGAAAATGCAAAGGGTATCATAATTGCATGCGGCAACACCCACCTCTTTTTGAACCACGAAGCAGTTGCAGAACTACTACAGGGTTTAAACAAAAACTCGTATGAGATCTACAAGACAAGGAAGGAGATTTTCCAATGATTGTAGATACAGTAAACGAACTAAGTATAGAAGGCTGGGTTGAGACATTTCCCCCAAAATATTTGAAAATAATTGCAAAAGAACTGGAGGTGTTTGTATGGGGTAGGCTAAGTGAGTGGAGACGTGGATTTGTTGCAGGTAGATATACTGCCGGATGTAAAATAGTGGATGCAGACATTGAAGCAATTAATCAACTCCACATATCATTTTCAGTTGAACAGTATTTCACATATCGAGAAATCATACTCAATGAAAAGATAAGAGTTCAGATAGAAAATTGCAACAATAATTTTCTCAATGATTTTGACAGGACATTTAGAATTTCGTATGACAACTCCAACACAAACCACATACGACTATTTGATAATGTAAGCCGGACTGTAAACGGTTCAAGGTTATGGGATAGTAATATCAGCAGATATGTCATATTCTTGTTTAGAATTACAGTGGCTAACAACCGAAAATTAAAGGGAATAAAAAATGAGTAAAGACTCTCATCGTAGAAAAAAGGTTCAGATATGCTCAACGTCTCCTGGCTATCCTGTTTACTGTCCAAAGTGCAATTCTACAAACGTCCTAATCTTCTATGATCCTCGATTTACGCCAAGGTTGCAAAGCAGATGGGATGATCTCATAGATGAAAAAAGAATTCTGCTTGAGAACAGGTGGGAGAAGATCAAGGATGAAAACAGATGGGGCAAGTTGGAGAAGGGTTCTGAGAAACCAAACTGGATTTGCAAGGATTGCTATGACGGAGGAATCGTTGTAGAGCAACCAATTGATAAAAAAATTTCAGATGAGTTTAAAAAATGTGAAAAAGAGTTTACTGAAAAAAGTGAACCGCTCTACTGGGACAAGTGTGGTGAAAAAGTCACGTTAAAACAAATACATGGTGAATCAAACATTGGGGACAACTCGCTTGCATTAATTGCAGTGACACGACAGCAATGCAACACGGATAATTTTGCCAAGTATAGAGAATACATAAAAAATACTTTGGCTAAAAATACGCTCTACTATGGGTTATGGTACAACACGGACAATGGCAAGGTGGAATATGACATACTATACTCAATAGAGAATAATTTGCAAGAAATTCAAAAACATCTGAATCTGCACAATCAAATCAATAACGGAGTAACGCAAAAAATGGCACTGATCATCGATAAGGATGGCAGCTGGAAGATACAAAGCAACGAGAGCTATTCTCAGACAACATCAAATAGTTTAGGGGGCATCTAATCATCGTGACTCGAAACGTTTCATCAGCATTTTCAGCAGTTAAAATTGAGACAGACGTTATTCGAAAATATCTTGGAATGCCCATAGTACTGCAACTTGCAGAAGACATAGAAGAAAACCATGCAGGAGACACATTTTCAGGAATCCTGACTGACGTTGAGGATAATCAAATTTACATGGAAAATGCAGCTATGCTAGATCATGAAAATTCTAAATGGATAGAGTACGGAGATACGTTTATCAGATTAGACCCCTTCCGCGAAGACCCTACAGCATTTGCAGAAGATGAAAAATTGAGATTGGAAAACATACAATTCATCTATGTTGCAAAGGGGATGATAGTATTGGAGCAGGTGCAAGACATGTTTGCAAGTCCTGAATAAAAAATAGAAAATACCTAAGACTCAAAGAACTATCAATCTAGCAGAATGTTTTCCTATCCATACAAGTCTAAGTAATGTTTTGGTTAGAACGTTGAATAGAGGACATATTAGTCACGATTTGAGAAATCAACTCATAAATTATTTTTACCACCAATTACGATAATAATAATTCCCTACTAGAATATGAGCCAATAGTGTTAGCCTCTGTTTTAATTCGCTCAATACCATGATGAATTTAAAATCTGCAAACTTTGAATGGTCTAAGTAATGTTTGTATCAGAACATTATCTAAGTGACTAGAAGAAAATATCTCAAGGAATTATTTTCATTGTCTAGATAGTAACATAACAACTTCTATTGTATATGTACGCGAATAGTCTGAGCATACGTCGTTGCCTAACCATTTGGGCACTTGTTTTGAAAGAAGAAATGGGATAACTACTGCCAAGATGTATTGTATTCATGAATTGTACTTTATGTAATACAGAAATTGAAGCAGAACTTCACATTAGAAATGATCATGTGTATCATGAGCGTTGTGCAAAAATTTATGATAAAGGTGAAACTGATGATGCTTTCACCCTCACAAATTAGAAATAAAAAAACTATCTGAATATTTTTTCTAACAACAAATCTTTTTGTTTTGGTGTGAGCATTTCAATTTGTTGGTGTGCTGGAATGTCTTCTATCTGTCCTGTACTTTCTAATATTTTCATAGTTCTTTTGTAATCCATAGTCTTATCCCTTTCTTTGACATGGCCTTGAATTTCATTAATTTGATCCTGTAATTCCTGTATCCTTTCTTCACTAACTTTTGCATTTTCTTTTTCCAACTCTCTAATCTTTAGCTTGTCTCTGGACTCACTTGATACGGTCAACTCATCAACACCTTTCCAAAATTCATCAAACAGTTTCTCATCTGTAATTTGCAGGTACGTTGAATCCAGTCCTTTTGAATGTCCCATCATTTTCTCAATGGCATTGTCATTGACTTCATTGTTTAACTTGAGAATTGTATTGAATCGCTTTCTAAAACCGTGATTTAGTTGAACTTTATGCCTAAATCCCTTATCCTTATCGTGGTTTGTAACTTTCAACCCTGCTCTAACCAATGCTCTATGAATAATCATTCCAGTGGATGACTTGTCGACAGGTTTTCCGTTCAGCTTTACAAATACGAGGCTATCTTCATCTAGAATTTCACCTTTTTCTTGTCTCTCTTTGTGATACAAGCCTAAAGCATAACTTGCCTCAGGTGTTAGAAACGTCCTGTATTCTTCAATATCATCTGCATAGACTGTAACCATCTTGCAGCCATGAGGCATGTCCCTGAGGTCTTTCATCCTCAGTTCATCTAATGCACTAACTCTAACTGCCGTACTTGCAAGAAAGTGAATGAAAACCTTGTTTCTAATCTTGGCAGTATGCTTTAGCATGAGTTGTATGTCTTCAGTGGAGTATGCTGACTGGCCTGTCTTTTTTGCAGGTCTTGGATACAGTTTCTTGATTCTTCTCCAATTAAGATCAACATCGTTTGCTTCCAGAAATGACTTGATTGCATCACCGTAACTTGGAACTGAGTTTGGATTCATTGTACTTTTCAAACTAATGATGTAAGCCTTGATTATTTTATCCAGCTTCTTAACATCAGTTTCTATAATGTTATCATAGCTTGAAAACTTGCCAAACTCTAAGAATTTATTTAAAATGTATTTGTAATTTTTTTGAGTGACTTTAGATGGTAATGTCTCAACCAACAAGTCTAAACTAAAATCCGTCATAGTAAGTCCCATACTTGTTCATAAAGTCGCAAGTACGATTTATACGAAATGTCTTTTTTCCTCATCTACTGTTTTAGTGACTAATTTCTTATGTTAACTTAGTACGTTACTTTACGAATTAAATGCGGTTCTTTGAGCATAATTGTATCTCCTTTAATTGATGACAACTCGACTTTAACTAAATTATTAGCTGTTATTACAATCAGTGCTTCACATCTTGTACAAAGAATTGTTCTTCCACATGATCTTTCTTCTCTGATCAAATCTTTTTCCAGCTTGTCCTCTTTTTGACATGTTGGACAGAGTCTTGGTTCTTTTGCTATGCTAATAATTTCTTTAATGAATATCATTTTACTCATATTTTTTTAATTATTTATTGTCTAGAATAAACTTTGTAGTGTTAATTGGTATCAGCATTCCATTTTGAATGTCAAACCGCTTTAATCATTCAAAATTAGAACGAATGGTATTCAGTATATTCCCAATCTAACCAATTAACGTTCTATACTTTTTTTGTATTGGAAATATGTTTTTCCATCTTTTTTCAATTTAATTTTTATAATCATATAATAATTAGATAAAAACTAAGAATTTATTGAAATAATTATCTAATAATGTTAAATAGTTGTATGTTTTATAATAAATAATGTCGTTAGTTAAACTATCTGACGAATAACCCGCGTAGCCCCGCAGAACCAAAAAGGCAACCAAGCGTTTAACGCTTGACCACAAGAGGAAATCTCTTAATGTTCTGCAGTTTAGAGGGCTTACGCCTCTTTCTTCTTGTTAAATTATATTTTGTTCATCTAGTTGATTCAGGGCATGGGTGTGGAATCATACAGATTTTGTTCCATTTCCTCGAGATTTTTTCTCATTTCCTTAAGTTCATTGTTAAATGTCGTACAAAAATTCACATCATAATATGGATAGTCTGAACAAAATTGTTTTGTATCTATTACCAATTCTCGTAGACATTCAAAATTATCACAAGATTTTGTCTCTGTCTCAATTCTTTGCTTTTCTTGTTTAGCCTCTGTACTGGTTGAAGCTACTACGTCCGTTAACATGTTGATCAGTACAATACCTGTAAGGAAGAGAATTCCTATTAAAAACAAAATTAGGGGAAAAAGAATTATTTTTTTCATGTCTATTTTTTAAAAATCTATGTAACTATTTCATCTAGTCTGTCTTCTTCTTGAGCTCGTTTAATTTCCATTGCAATTCTTCTTCCAACCCCAAATGTCTGACCGTATTGATATTTTGTATATGGGCTAGTTGTTGCAACTATTGGATTTCCTGGAACTCTTAATGATACGTCATACACAATTAATTCCAAATCTTTTGTAATCACACTTTGAAGTGAAAATGGTCCAATTATGCCTGGTGCATATTCTTTTTTGACTGCGGCCACAAATTTATCTCCCATTTTGATTACTTTTTCAAGTAATGACTCTCTAATGCTTGCAGGAGTGTGTCCAACTTCGATATTTTGTAAATCAATATCCATTTCCAATTGTTCCTTTGCCGGTAATGCATTATAATCGTGAATGTTTGTTTGAAGCCTTCTTTCAATTCCAATAAAGTCCACTTGTTTTGATATTGGTGTGTGAAAGAAATTAAAATTCATGTATGTTCCAATTGCCAATTCTTCTATGCTTGCTTTTTCTAAATCTTTTCTAGCAATCAATCCTTGTTTTATTTTTGCTTCTGATTTTTCTTTATAATCCTTATATGATGAAACTGTAAAAAATGCTCTTTCCAACGGCCTTTTTTTTTCTTGAACTTTTACAATGCATGGTTTGTTAATTCCTTTTGGATCCTTGAATAATTTTGGATATTTGATTTTAGCTTTTTCTAATAAGTAATACTGACCCTTCTTTGCCGTTCTCTCTTCAGCCTGAAATAATTTTCTGTTTCCAAAAATTGGAACTTTAAATGAATCCTCGATTGTTTTGTACCCTAGATAGACTGTAAGGGATCTGTGCGGGACTACGATTGTATTTGTATCCCTTAGCATTTTTTGATTTTTAGCTGACGCCATATCTTTGAATTTATTTAAAATTACTATTTCATCCGCAATTCTTCCAAATCTTTGATATGGGCCTTCCCGTCCTTTTTGACAAAAAACAGTTGTTTGAAAATTTTCATCTTTTGCCCCGTCCATGACCTCTAAAGCTGAATGGCTTCCTAGCACGCCTATTCTTACATCTGAATAATCATTAACAATCTTCTTGATTTCAGAACTTTTGATCATATTATGCCTAAATACTGGCATCTAATATATGTAAAATCTTGATTTGATGAATCGAAATAAACCACAAGACTTTTTTTTCATTACATTCCAAGTTTTAGCATGTTGTATTCCATAGAACTCCAAATGGCTGGCATAATTTTATTCACTGCCATGATTGCAGGTGGTATTTCTTTATGGATTAAACGTAGAAAATTAGAAAAAGAATCCAATGAAAAAAAATCTCTTCAACAAGACATGTCTGAGGACATATGATTTCTATCTAAAATTTTACTTTTGAAACAGACATGGTTTTTCTTGTTGACAAAAAATTAAAAAGTTTAGGCTAGTTATCCCACATGATGTTGTGGGAAGACACATCAAAATTCATTGCATAGGATTTTAAGCAAAAAAAGTATCTTTGAATTATGAGATTATTGTTAATCATTTTCTTTGTTGCTTTATTTCCAATTATAATTCCGGCATTTGGAGACTTGAATGTGGATGTTCTAGTTGACGGTTTAAACAATCCGTGGGAAATTGTTTTTGGACCTGATGGCGAAATTTACTTCACAGAAAGAGATGGACGAATATGGAAAATTGGAGAATCTGGCGAGGTGAAAGTAATACAAACATTCCCAAAAAGTGGATCAATTGAGGGTGGAACGTTAGGTCTTGCATTACATCCTGAATTTGAAAAAAATAAGAAAATTTACGTCTATCAGACAAATTTAGAACTTGAATTTTTTCAAAATAAGGTTTTTAGTTTCATAGTTGATGATAACACGCTAACAGAGAAGCAGATTATCATAGATGACATTCCAGGTGCCCCGTGGCATGATGGTGGACGAATTAAGTTTGGGCCTGATGGAAAATTGTACATTACAACAGGAGACGCAATAAATCCTGAACGGTCCCAAGATCTTTCTTCACTAGCAGGAAAAATCCTTAGAATTAATCCTGACGGTACGATTCCTGATGACAACCCTTTTGACTCAAGTTCTGTGTTTTCTTATGGTCATCGTAATCCTCAAGGAATTGCATGGTCCCAAGATGGCATGTTTGTATCATCTGAACATGGACCATCCGGAGAAATGGGTAGTGGACATGATGAAATTAATGTAATTTTAAAGGGTAAAAATTATGGGTGGCCAAAAGTAGTGGGCGATTCATTTGATGACACTTTTGTAAATCCAATTCTACACAGTGGTCAGACAACGTGGGCTCCAAGCGGAATGGTGTTTTATGATTCAGAAAAAATTCCTAGTTTGAACGGAAAATTTTTGGTTGGAGCACTTAGAGGTCAACACCTTATGGTTCTTGATATTGCTCAAGATGGTTCTTTAACCAGTGAAGAAAAAATGTTTGAAGGTGAGTTTGGAAGAATTAGAACTGCACAAATAGGCCCAGATGGTGTTCTGTATCTTCTTACTGCAAATGGAAATGATGATAAGATCATTCGTATATCTGAGGTGGAACTTGAGGATGCTACAAAATTCACATCAAACGTGTCTAGTGATGATTTCCCAATATTGTATGTCTTAATTGGAGTTGTAATTGTGGGGATTGCCGCAGTTGTAATTATCATTAAACGTAAAAATTGATTTAATCTACAAAAAAAATTTTTAGATTTAATTTAGTTTAAATTTTACAGTATGGCAGAACGATTGTTATGACTCGCTCACAAGATTTACAAATACATCTTAATCGAATGTCTGCTGATTTAGAAAGCATCAATAAACACCTTGAAGAGTTAAGAAAAAGATTACTTCGAATCGTTTTAGTTATTGGAGTAATTACAATGGTTCTTCTAACTTGTCATGCAGTGCCAGTAGAAATAGCAGGAATCACATTATACTATCCAACATTAGAACCACAAAACAATATCGCAGCTCAAATTACAAACCACATGAAAGAAAACCTAGTACCAGAAGGAGTCCAATTAATTCAAACAGCTCCAGGACAAGCTTTTTTTGCTCAAATGTATGTCTCAGCTCTTGTAGGAATGGTAGTAGGAATGCCAGTTATTATCAGAGAACTTGTAGGGTTTATCAAACCAGCATTAAAAGAAAATGAAATTAATGTTAGTAGGAATATTTCATTACCAGCTTTAGGATTATTTATTGCAGGTTGTATATTTTCATACAATTTTGTAATTCCATTTATTTTAGAATTTTTGTACAAGTATGGAGAGTCTGCAGGATTAGTCACATTTCTAAATGTAATGGAATTTGTAACTTTTGTATTACAATTTTTATTGGCATTTGGTTTCTCGTTTCAGCTTCCACTAGTAATGTATGCCATATCAATGTCCGAAATGGTAGGCAACGATTTTTGGAGAAAAAATATCAGATATGCAATAGTAATAATAATAATTTTTGGTGCAGTTATCACTCCAGACGGAACAGGTGTTACAATGATGTTGGTTGCAGGTCCAATGATAGGATTGTACGTGGTAGGCATATTATTCATCGAGCGTAAACAACGTAAAAAGTTGAACACTTAAATCTGAAATCAGGAAAGTAGGTGTACAATGCTTGGAAGTACTGAAATTATTGTTTTGGTTGTAGTTATTGGTGTACTAATTTTTGGTGCAAAAAAAATTCCTGAACTTGCCAAAACATTTGGTAAAGCTAAAGGAGAATTTGAAAAAGGGAAAATTCAAGGGGATAAAGAACTAAAAGATTTCAAAGGTGAAATAGACAGTATTTCTAAAGATAAAGAAGTAAAATCAGATTAGTTTTCACATATCTTGGCAAAATCATCCATAAGATTAGAATAATTTTTACTTAATTTTGATCTGTCCAATAATTTTGGAATCCTCATATTTCCAGTTAATTTCAAATTTGCATTAACTAAAATTTTAGTGCCTTCTGGAATTTCAATAAATTCCTGTCTAATGTAACTGCCTCTAGATTTACCTCCAATGACATACACTTCATGCAGTACAGAGGGTTTAGCAACATGTTTTGCCATAAGTAATAATTCCAAGTCACCTAATATCAGATGTTCTTCAACCACAGCAATGTTATCTCTGACTGAACGAATACGAATCGAGGAATAGTATTGTGGAATTAATTTTGGGTAATTTTCATAATTTGAAAAAATCTTAAAAACATCTTCTCTTTTTGCATAAATGATTTTTTCTAAAGAAAACTTAGCCAAAGGTGTTTTAGAAACTACCCCAACGAGGGTATAAATCGTGATCTATGTCAAACTGGTCTAAACATTTACCAACACCGTGATTTACAATATCATCAATTGTTTTGGGATTTGTATAAAATTCAGTGACAGGAGGTAAAATTACAACACCCAATCTAGATAGCTTCAACATATTTTCTAAATGAATTGCAGAAAGAGGGGTTTCTCTAACCATCAGAATTAATTTTCTACCTTCCTTAATTGTAACTCCAGCAGATCTTGCAACAAGAGTATCATCATATCCATTTGCAATTGCAGCTAAAGTTTTCATGCTACAAGGAGCAACAATCATTCCATTAATTCTATGAGTCCCACTAGAAACACTTGCAGCCATATTTTTTGAATCTGAAGTAGTATTTGCAAGAGATTTAACATATTCTGGAGTGTACTCAGTTTCCATAGAAATGCATTTTTCACCCCATTCAGACATTACCAAATGAGTTTCTATGTCTAATTTTTTTAAGGTCTCCAACATTCTAATTCCGTAAATAACACCAGTACTTCCAGTTATGGCAATAATTAATTTCAAGAGTTAATCTGGAAAGTAGTATTTGTCAAAGACCCTGTGTAAAGTATACTTTCAGTAAATTCACTAATCATGTTTCTTCCATTTCCTCCTACATAATTTAAAAACATTATCAGATAAATACTAAATCCTTTAGGAACGGATAAAATTATAGAAAAAGACACAATTTTGATAAAATAAAAACATCCAGGCATAAAAAATAATTTAATTTCCAGGATAATTTAACCAGTCAATTAGTAACGTTTCTACAAGATTTGGAATTATTTTGATTTTAAATTCATGGGTTCCATCAGAGATAAAAAAACAAAGTTGTTTTTGAAGAGAAGTAATGAAATCTTGATTAATTTTAACTACTAGAAATTTTAATTTGTCATCATATTCAAATTGAAAGTCGACAAGAAAATAAAGTGAAGAAGAATGATTAGTCATAACCATATTTTTAGAAAGACTAATGAAATTATTTAGATCTGCAGAGATATCTT
>CAJQRN010000045.1 GCA_905612295.1 uncultured Candidatus Nitrosopumilus sp. | reverse complement strand
TGGCTCGTACATGCTTCTTGGCAACGTTCTTGCAGCTTGCTCTAGGTTAACTTTGCCACCAAGGTTAATTGAAGATACGATATTTTGAATTTGAACTACGGCATCTTTTTTAATTTTAATTTTACCTTTTCTCAATATTTTTACTACATTTGATACTGCAGTCTCTGCTAATTCCTGTGATTTAGCACCTGTGCATACCATTTTACCTGAACTAAACAACAAAGTGGCTGTTTTTGGATTCTTAAGTCTGAATACTGCTCCTGGGAATTGTTCTGGATGATATTCTACATCTGGAAATTTAGTTGTAATGTCTATCAAGTCTAATTTTTGATCAATTGTTGCAGATGCAACTACGTTTACTATTGCTATTATTGGTTTTGTTTGTGGCATTTTATCTCATCAAGTCCTCACTATACTTTGGTCTAATCTTAGCCCTTTGTATCTATTCCTTATTGTTACTTCTGTTACGTTTGCAGCTTCTGCAATATCTCTTTGAGTTCTATCTTCACCATTTTTTACACATGACAAGTACAGTGCTGCTGCTGCAAGACCCATTGGATCTTTACCTGCTGATTCTTCGTGCTCTTGTGCTTCTCTTAATACTTTAATTCCATAACGTTTTGTTTTTTCTGATATCTGTAATTTACTTGCAATTTTTGCAACGCACTGTGTAGGATCTACTACTGGCATTTTTAATTCTAATTCTCTATGTAATAGTCTATAACATCTTGCAATGTCCTTTTTCTTAATGTTTCCTGCATCTGCAACATCTTTCAATGTTCTTGGGGTTTCAGTATCTCTACAAGCTGCATATAATGCAGATGCAATTAATGCTGAAATGGAACGACCTTTTACTAGTCCTTTTTCTAATGCTTTTCTGTAAATGTAAGCTGCTTTTTCAATAACTGAATCTGAAAGTGAAAGTTTGTCTTTCAATGTGGCTAGTTCACTTAATGCTTGTCTCAAATTTTTATCTGCTGATGCATTAACTTTACTTCTACTATCCCAAGTTCTAAGACGTTCAATTGTACTTTTCATTGTTGTTGATAATGGTTTTCCAGATGCATCTTTGTTTAATGGGTTGATGATTGTTGCGAGTCCTCTATCGTGCATTGTTAATGATGTTGGTGCACCCGTTCGTGTTGGGTCTGCTCCACCTTCTTTTGAAAATGATCTCCATTCAGGTCCTGCATCTTGCAATGTTTCAGAAATTACAAAACCACACTTTCCACAGAATCTTTCTCCTGTGACATTATCTGTTAACATTCCATTTTTTCCACAACGTCCACACATGGTGTCAGTGTTAGCAATTTCTTGAACCAAAATAATACAGCATCTCCCTGTGTTGTTAGTATATAAGCTATATCAAATTCTTATAAAAAATTCATTTTTAGGGTAAAATTATGCTAATTTGTGGTTTTCCGATCTATCTTTAGTTATGCCTCTTGTTTTAGTTACCTTTCACAAATCTTATTAAAAAAGTAATTTTACTGGTTTTTATGGCAAGTTATGTTAAATTAACTGAAATTCCTGAAATTTCTTCCTCTGAATGGCTATCCTTGAATCAATTTTTACAAGAATTAAAGAAAATCAACACTCCATGTATTTCTGTATATTATCCATATGGAAAAGGACAAGACACAATCCAACTGTTGCAAGAAACAAACCGTTCTGAATCATTTAAAAACATTGAATCAAAAATTGAAAAAAAAATATTGGACCTAAAAAAGAATCCTGTATCTGTTGGAAAATTCACTAAAACATTATGCATTTTTGGTTGGATCAAAAGTGGAAAAATTGAAATTAAAGTTATTGGTACATCTCAAAAATTACCCTATATCTATATGGAAAATAAAAAACCATACGTTAAACCCTTTTCAGATATTTTAAAAACAAATCACAATGTTTTACTGGTAACCGTTGATCAAAAAACTGCAAAAATACAAAAATTCCAAGGTAGCCAAATTATTCAAGAATCTAAATTAAAAATTGATTTACAGGGAAGACACAAGAAAGGCGGACAAAGTCAAGGCAGATTTTTACGTGCAAGACAAACAAAAATTCATGTCTTTTTCAAAAAGGTTGCAAATAAAGTTAGATTGATGGATGTAGATTCTGAATTGATACTTTTAGGTGGAAATGGTAATGGGAAAACAGAATTTTATGATGAATTAAATTCTGAACTAACTTCCAAATGTAGATTTGTTGATGGTCTATCTTTTACAACTTCAACTAAGGATATTCATGAAATAATTATTCATCATTTGTATGAATATCGAAAAAAACACATGGAAGAATTAATTCAAAAATATGAGAATTTAGTAAAGGATGGATTAACTGCAAAAAGAAATAATGTCATTTATCGTGCTTTAAAAATGAGCGCCGTTGAAACCTTAATTGTTTCTACAAACTATCATACCAATTCTCAATTTAAAAATATACTGAAGATGCTAGAACTTGCTAAAAAAACATCTTGCAAAATTGAGTTTGCCACTTCTACAAAAATAATTAAAAAATTAGAAATCGATGACTCTGTATTGGCTATTTTACGATATAAAATAAAATAATTATTTTTTACTACTAATAATTTGAATATTGTTTCTTACATTGAATGCATAGTTTCATATTTTTAATTAAATTACATGTGCAAATGTTGTGACAATTCTGACATTGTGAAATTATAACTCCTAGCATTCAAACTGTTTATTTTTAATTTTTATTAAAATCTAATTATAATTCTAATTAGATAGAACAAGATAATGAAATAACTGACTCAAAATATTGCTCTGTTTTAATAAAAATTCCCATATTTTCAAAATAATCTTAGTTGTAACCTGTGTATGATATGATAATTTTAATTAATATTTGATCGATAATTTGTTTTTCATCATAAATTTTGATCAGTTTTGATAAACTTCTTTCTATTTGGACGTGTATCCTATCTCACACTTTTTTAATAAGCATATTATTTTGTAAAAATGAAGCCAGATGAGAGATAAACGTAACAAATTGCAAATTTATTTTGATGTTTTTTCCGCAATATTAATAGAAAAACAAGATAATGAAGAAATTTCTAAAACAAGACTTCAACACAAATCCAACACATCATATGATAAATTATTGAAATACCTTGATGAAATGACTGCTAAGGGCCTCATTAAAATGGAAAATAATATAGACACTACTGAATCCGGAACTAAATTTCATCGGGATTATTCTAATGTTAATATTTTAATTAATCAAATAACTGAACGACTATCTTAAACAAAATTAAATTTTTCTATTTTATCTTCTTTTGTAAGAAATAATATTTCATGATGTGAATCAAGCAAGTTTTTCATAAACTGTGGTGCTAATTCTTTATTTACACTTGGCACGTGAAATGAGCAGATAAAATTACCTGGAATTTTATGAAAGTTATCATCTACACATTGCTCTATTTGTTCCATTGACTCTGTTTTTTTCTCAGAATTAAAATCAAAATAATGTGTTGAGACCACTCTAATTTTTTTATCCTTTGGTAATGACTCCACTTTGGCTGAAATCATTTTTTCATAATCTTCAAACTCTTTTGGAATTGGAACGATATTTAGTAATCCGTTCTCAATATTATTTTTAACATTGATTCCAAATTTTTCCATATTTTCCTTTAATTTTTCAGGATTACTAGTTGTATAGAAGCAACTTTGTTTTTTATCTAATCCTGTTTTAATAAAATTAAATTCTATTTCTTCTGCCTTTTTTTGCTCTTCATGAAATAATAGGATGTGTGTATTGTCTAGTGATTCCAAATGATCATGACTAATTTGTGTATAGCTCATTCTGATATTATTTTTTAAAATATTTGTGCTTTTAAGAGTTTCCGGATCGGTGATAATAATGCCACAAATTCATATTTTCCTGATGGAATAACCTCTATCTGGATACTCACCATGGTGCGTAATTCCATTTAATACTAAAATCATATAGTATTCATTGGCATATCTGAGAGTGAAATCAATTCGTGGGCAAAAATACCTGTATCTTGTAAAAAGTGAATGGAATTCTGAAAAAAAGACATCTAAACAGAATATTATCAAATATTTGGGCATAGAATCTGGTGCATCTATTAATGACGTTCCTGAAACTTACCAAAATTCTAAAAAAGTAATTGATTATTTTACGAATCAAAAGTATTTTCAACCTACAGTTCAAAATGAAATAACTGAAAAACTTCAAAAGGATTTACTCTTTTCATTCAAAAATGGTAATCATGTTGAAGCAAACTCTTTACTTCAATCTTATGAGGAAATTTACGGATTTGAATTATTTCTTACGGATGTTTTAATTCCTTTAATTCAAGAAATAGAGTCATTAGGAACTTCTAAAAAAATTGATTTGGGTACACAAACAACCTGTTATAATACAATTCAAGATTTAATGAATTTAATTTTGGAAAATAACACTACTGAATTAAAAAAGAAAAAAATTCTAATTTGTGTACCTTATGGTGAGCATCATACATTGGGTACCAAAATACTTGAATCACAACTTGTATCCAAAGGAAACACTGTTTACAATCTTGCACCTTTTACACCTGCTTCATCAATCCTTGAATCTATTGAATTGAATAAACCTGATTGTGTTTTCATTTCTGTCACACTTGATGAGAATATACTATCTGCTAATAGAATGATTCAAAAAATTAATGATCAATATAATATTCCTATTATTATTGGAGGCCAAGCTGTCAAAAATAATTCAGATAATCAAAATGTTTTGATTGGACAACATCTTTCAATTACAAAAATTTTAAAACTCATTCAATACAAGAAATTTGAAATTATTCCAAAAATGTTTAATGCATAGAAAATAATTATTTTTTAATTTTAGTTATATTTTATATGATGATCAATTCTTTTTAGAATAAGATCCTAATTAACCAAAATTGACTGATTTTTAAGTAAAAATTCTTTCTCTAATTTCTGGAATATGTTTGTAAATGATATCTCTAACTCTCATTTGATCTTCTACAGTTGGTGGTTTATCTTGTGCACTTAGTATTGCACCACTCATTCCTAATGCCATACCCATTACTATTCCATAGACAAATTCTTTAGCATTTTCAACTTTTAGTATATCTTTATTTTCTTTAATTTCTTCTAAATACCCTGGAATTGTAGCTATTGCTCCGTTAATTGTTTGCATAATTATCGCCTCTAATGGATCTTCACTCATATCTAATTGTAAAAATCATTCTTAATAAATTTGCACCCAAGATTTTTAATCTGGTATTTTAAAAAAAGTCCATGTCTGTATTTTTTACCGCAAATCAGGCAAATGATGCATTACCTGATGTAATTAAAAAATTCGAATATATTTTAGCTACAAAAAATGATGTTAAAAAAATAGAAAAAGAATTACAACTTTCAATGTCTACAACTAATTCTTTTGAAGAGTATGTTGTATTAAAAAAGCAATTAAATTCTGCAATAACAAAATTTTATCAAGCAATTGAAATCTTAGAAAGTACTGGTGTTATGATTAAAAGTATTGAACAAAGTTTACTTGATTTTCCATCTAAGAGATTTAATGATGAGGTGTGTCTTTGTTGGAAGCATGGTGAAACTGAAATTAAATTTTGGCATGAAAAAGATTCGGGTTTTATGGGGAGAAAGCCTATTGAAGTTGACGATGAATCTTTAATTTAATTACTAATTCTTTTTTATCTCTACAAATACCGCAAAGAA
>CAJQRN010000044.1 GCA_905612295.1 uncultured Candidatus Nitrosopumilus sp. | reverse complement strand
TCCCCATTTGTTAGTGGTGATTTCAATTGGAAATTTATTGCGAGCTTCTTCTTGTTTTAAGTGAAGGTCTACACCTTTTTCATAGGATACATCAAGATGAACATGTGGAATATCTGGACCAACAAATTTTTTCAAATTTATCTCAAACAACATAATTCTGACTAGGAGTTCTGCATCAATTTTTGGATGAACATCTTTGATCTGTTGAAAAAATTGTTCAAAATATGGTGCTATAGAGCCTGTTGTAGTTTGTTCTACCATGAAAAAATTTAGGTTTTATGATATTTAATTAGTAACAAACTAACAAACTAGTGCTAATCACATAGAAATAAAATCAATTATTTTAACAATTTTAATTTTTTAGAGTATTTGTAAGATTTACAAAATATTTGTGAAGTGAAATATCAGTAGTTAATTCAGGATGAAATGCAACGCCAATTACATTGTTCTTTTTTACAGCAATAATTTTTTCATTAAATTTAGATAAAATTTCCACATCCGAACCAACATCAGAAATTGATGGAGCTCTTATGAATACGCCATTGAATTTTGGAATACCAATAGAATCTAGCGAAATATCAGACTCAAAAGATTCTCGTTGGCGTCCAAAAGAATTTCGTTCTAATTTAATATCTAAAATATTTAGAAGAGGTTGATCAATTTTTCCTACAACTTTATCATTAGCGTTGTTGGATAATAATACCATTCCTGCACATATTCCTAATACAGGCATGCCCTGTTCAATTTTTTCTTTTAAAATCTTTAGTGACCCATTAAACTTAGAGAGTTGCCCGATAGTAGTACTTTCACCACCTGGAATTACAAGAGCATCTACTTTAGAAATTTCATCAGGAGTTCTAACAGCAGTAACAGTGGCATCAATATCTAATGCGTCAATTGCGGCCTTTACAGATAAAATATTTTCAAGGACATCGCCTTGTATAGATAAAACACCAAAAGTAAGACTCATGCTGAACCACCTCTATCTTGCATACGCAAATCTAATGTTTTAACATCTAAACCATGGATAGATTGTCTTTCATCAATCATCTTTTGTGCTTCCTTAACTTTATCAGATTCATTCCAAAAAGTAGTTGCTAAAACAATTGCATTTGCTCTTTGTTGTGCATCATCAGCACTAAAAATTCCAGAACCAACAAAGATACCATCGCATCCAAGTGACATCAAATATGCTGCATCTGCAGGAGTTGCAATTCCGCCTGCTGCAAAATTTACAACAGGTAATCTTCCAAGTTTTGCTGTTTGTTCTACAATATCATATGACACTTTGAATTCTCTAGATATGCGTACTAAATCTTGATTGTCACCAGAATCATAAATTGATTTTATTGTTCTTAATTCATCATTAACTTTTTTAATATGGGTAATAGCTTCTGCAACATTTCCAGTTCCAGGTTCACCCTTTGTTCTTATCATTGATGCACCTTCCTCAATTCGTCTCAAAGCTTCAGCCAAAGACCGTGCACCATTAACAACAGGTGTTGTAAGATCCCATTTCCAAATATGGCGTAACTCATCTGCAGGAGTTAAAACTTCAGATTCATCAATCATGTCAACATCAGTTTCTTGTAATACTAATGCTTCACTGACATGTCCAATTCTACATTTAGCCATTACAGGAATTGTAACAGAATCCATAATTTCTTCAATAATCTTTATGCTTGCAGTACGTGCAACTCCACCAGCTTTTCTAACCTCAGATGGAAGTTTATCTAAAACCATAACAGAAACTGCGCCAGCTTCTTGTGCAATTAAGGCTTGTTCAACATTTGTGACATCCATTACAACACCATTTTTTTGCATTTGAGCAAACCCACGCTTCAATCTACTTGAACCACGTATCGTATCAATAGAATCTAATTTTTCAGAAAGTATCCCTTTAGCATCAATTCGTTCACCAGATAGCGGTAACATACTCTAATTTTTCCTGAAGGCTATTTGTACCTATTCACTAATTTCAGACATTATTTTATCTAATTCAGATTCTACCATGGTGATTATGGGTGGGATAAAATCAGATGTTGCATTGGATTCTGGCCAATGGATTTGATTAACACGTCCGTTAAGAGTAATTTTAACTGAAGATTTTTGGTAATCTTTTACATTTTCTAAAACTGAAAAAGAATTAGCTTCTATTGCAATAAAACCGGTTTCTTTTATGAGAGCTTTAATTTTATTCAATTTTTTTTCATCTATTTTTGATTTTATTTCAGGCTGAGGATATCCTTTTTC
>CAJQRN010000043.1 GCA_905612295.1 uncultured Candidatus Nitrosopumilus sp. | reverse complement strand
TGAACTTGTTTTATAGAAATAATCAAAATCAATACCGAATGCAGTAAAATCATCATAATCACGCTTATTCCAATGTGCAACATAATCAGCAGGTGTTTTTCCCTCTTTTTCAGATTGAATTAGAATAGGAGTTCCAAAATCATCAGATGCACAAACATAGTACGCCTCAACCCCATTTTGTTTTAAAAATCTAGTAGTTACGTCTGCTGGAAGATATGTGGATGCAACATGCCCTAAATGGATTTCTCCATTTGCATAAGGTAAAGCACTTGTAATTATAGCTCTTTTATTCATTAGATAATTCTCAAAAGTAATCTTAGAGTTAAAAAGTTCTACCAGCTATTGGAGTATTTTACTTGTTCAGGAGTTAATTTATCAATTTTAACATCCATTGCGTTTAATGCATCAAATGCAATTTGAATATCAATTTCTTTAGGAACATCTATAATTTTATTTTCCATTGTTTTATGGTTTTTGAGAATATAAAGTACAGACAAAAGTTGATTTGAAAAGGATTGAGCCATAACCTCTGGCGGATGTCCTTCTGCAGAAACTAAATTAGCAAGACGACCTTCTCCAATTAAGTAAACTTTTTTGCCATTTTGTAAAACGCATTCATCAAGTGTAGGTCTAACTTCTTTAACAGACTTTGATTTCTTTAGTAAGAACTCAGCATCAATTTCAAGATCAAAGTGACCGACATTGCCCATGATTGCACCATCTTTCATTTTTAAAATATGCTCTTTTCTAATTACACTAGTCATTCCAGTACAGGTAACAAACATGTCACCAAGTTTTGCTGCTTGTGACATTGGCATTACCTCAAATCCATCCATGTGAGCTTCAAGAGCTTTAATTGGATCAACCTCAGTTACAATCACTTTAGAACCCATTCCGTTAAATCTTGATGCTACACCACGTCCAACCCAGCCATAGCCTACTACTACAACACGTTTTGATGCCATAAGTAAATTCATTGCACGCAAATAACCATCAATGGTACTTTGTCCAGTACCATATTGATTATCAAACATGTGTTTAGTATATGCCTCATTAACTAAAATTACAGGATATCTTAATTTGCCTTGATTTTCTACGGCTCTAATTCTAGTTACACCAGCGGTAGTTTCTTCAGTTGCACCAAGAACTTTCATGTCTTTGAATCGTTTATCAAAGTGTGCTTTGATATTCATATCTGCACCATCATCAGTAAGAATAGTTGGGCTATGTTTGAGTACTTGATCAATAGACCAATCATAGTCTTTTACAGATTGACCATGCCATGCATAAACATGAATTCCTTCAGATGCCAAATATGCTGCAATATTGTCTTGAGTGGTTAAAGGATTACCACCACAAACAGCAACTGTTGCACCTAATTCTTTAGCACCAATAAGTAAAACAGATGTCTCTTTTGTAACGTGTAAGCAAAAACCAATAGTTACACCCTTGAGAGGTTTTGATTTTTTTAATCGATTAATTGTATTATCTAAAATTTGCATATGAGATCTAGCCCACTCATAGGATAGTTTACCTTCTTTGATCAATTTTGGACTAGATTTTACTTTACTCAATGCAATCAAACCCAATAGGGGTTATAAAATACTATCATGGGAATGTAAATAAATGACAAATATTTCAATAAACACATGGCATGGAAAAAAATTGCAGAAAAAGGAGAAGTAGATTCAGGAAAAGGTAAGGCTTTCAAAATAGATGGAAAACAAATTGCAGTTTTCAACCAAGATGGATTTCATGCTATGGATGATCTTTGTGTTCATCAAGACGGTTCAATTGCACCAGGAAAATTGGAAGGAAACATAGTAGAATGTCCATTGCATTTTTGGAAGTACAATATCAAAACAGGTGAGCTTGTAGATTACCTTAAAGATATCAAATTAGAAACATACCCAGTTCAGTCAAGAGATGACGGACTTTACGTAGATATCTAGAAATTCAATTTTAAGTACAATTTTTATTCCTAAATATTTTTTAAATTCATTATTGAATCAAGACATCATAAATGAAATAATTAATCAAGATTATTCTTCAATTACAGATAAAATTGAAAAATTCATAGAAAGTGAAATTGAGAAAAATCAAGCGAAGGGGATTATTTTAGGAT
>CAJQRN010000042.1 GCA_905612295.1 uncultured Candidatus Nitrosopumilus sp. | reverse complement strand
AACCAAAAAAATTAACTAAAAAAGAATTAGCAGAACAAAAAAGAATTGCTGAAAGAACAATTGAAGATGAATTAGAAGAACAACTTACCGAATTAGAAATTGAAAATTTCCAAATTGAAAAAGTTGACATGGAACGACTTACAAATAAAATATGTGACATTCTAGCAGAACGTGAATCTGATGGTATGTTACAAAGTGAATTGTGGAAAAAACTTAAACTTTCAGGCCGTGATGGTTCTAGACTATCCTTAAAACTTGAAAGAATGGGAACTATCACTAGAGAAAAACTTCTTGAAAACGATCGTTGGACGTATAAATTAATTTTAAAGAAAACCCCTATCAGTACTGAATCAATTGTAAATGCTCCTTGCTTAGTTTGCACTGTTGAACAAAAATGTTCTCTTGAAGGTGAAATAAGCCCCAAAACATGTCAGCTTATTGAAGATTGGGTTATCGCTGAACTTAAAAAACCTTTGAAGGCCAAATGAAATTAGCAGATGCACGAAAAGATTATTATCGAAGATTAGCCCATGAGCAAGGTTATCGAGCTAGGTCTGCATTCAAGTTAAAAGAATTAAATGAATCTTATCGTATAATTGGTCCTGGATTTTATGTCTTGGATCTTGGTAATGCTCCTGGCGGTTGGACTCAAGTTGCTGTCAAGTTAGTTGGAAATCAGGGTAAAGTTATGGGTATTGATTTAGCATATGTTGAAGAAATAACTCACGCACACCTAGTTCGAGATGATATTGAAAATGAACATTTACCTGATGAGATTTTATCCTATTTTGGGCGTAAAGTAGGTGCTGTAATTTGTGATCTTTCACCTCAAGTGACCGGAAATTGGTCTGTGGATCATGCAAGACAAATTTCTCTTAATTATGATTGTACCAAAATTATGGACAAGGTTTTAGCCCATAGAGGAAATGCTGTTTTTAAAATATTTGACGGTGAATATACTTTGGAATTTAGAGATTACGTCAAGAAAAAATTTGCTAGGGTTAATCTTACAAAACCTGCTGCTAGTAGAAAACAAAGTAGTGAACTATACTGTGTTTGTATGGGTTTTACTGGATAAATTAAAATATTTTCATTATTTCATTTATGTTTGCATTAGTTCTAAACCCTGTTGGATTAAATGATGTTACACTAGATACAAATCCGTTTTCTTTTAACTTTAATATTATTTTTTCTAATTTGGGTGGAGATGATTTCATTTTTTTAGCAATTTCATCTAATGTGAAAAACATTTCAGGCATTTCTGATTCCTCAAGACATTTGTAAAGTGTTTTCTCACATGATTTTTTTATTTTTAAATTTTGCATTTCTTCAATCATATTTTTAACATATTCCTTATCAAAAATCTTTCCAACCCATAGTGGTCCTGCAATACTGGTTTTTAATTTACATAACTCACATTCATGTTTTTGTTCTAATGATATTTTTCTGTGTCCACAATTTTTACAATGAATAATATATCCTAAATTTTCTTCTTGATCTACGTGATTAAGAATTTTCACATATGTTCTATAGTAATGCATTTCACTTTCAACAAACATTGGAATAATTTTAACTCCTAATCTGGCAGCCACAGTCCGTAGGCTTCCTAAAATTAATCTAATAGCCATTTCATTTCTATATTCTACTCTTACTGGAATTCCGCCGTATTTCCTCTTACATGCACCTTGGAATAACCCGTTTAGAACTTGAAGATCTGTTGCTGCAGTGGATAGCATACCTCCGTGCACTGTTGCCCTGATTCCACAGTCAAAAAATTCAGCAGGTGAGCCAAATGGATCAATATCTACTAGTGAACCTCTTTTTCCCTTCCTAGAATGTTCACTTAGAAATACACATGCTTCTTTTTCGGAAAATTCAATATTTTTTAAATTATTTAGATTGGCTGAATGTTTTGCCATCTCTAGTGCTGTTGGATTTAGATCATTAATTATTACATTTTCTATTTTTAATTCATTTGCAACTCGTAATCCTCTTGCCCCCACTCCTGTTAATCCTTCTAAGAAAATTTTTGGACCTTCAAATTTTTTTAAAAATGCCGCATATGCAATTATTGAAAAATCTCTATTTGTTCTTGCTTTAGGATTAAAAAATGCTGGTTTTATGGGTGGAGCTTTTTCTGTTAATGATTTTTTTGGAACTAATATTTTTGTACTACCTTCTATAATTTCTTCAAATATGTCATTTGATATTTCCAATTATTTTTCTAATTTTTTATAACGTATAACGGTTTAATACTTGTTTTTTTGAGACAAAATTTGTGCAAATTTGTGGAATTGATGATGCTGGACGTGGTGCCATGTTGGGTCCTCTAGTTATAGCTGGAGTTTCTTTGGATAAAAAAAATTTAAGAAAATTGACTTCTCTTGGTGTAAAGGATTCAAAAAAACTCTCTCCAAAAATACGTGAAAATTTATATAAAAAAATTATTGAAACCGTTGACAATTACTATGTTGCAAAAATTCCTCCACGTTCTATTGATGCTAGTGTTAAGAAGCATCTTCTAAATAATTTGGAGGCAAAATATATGGCAAAAGTTGTTTCAAAATTGGATGCTGATGTTTCATATGTTGATTCATGTGATGTCAATCCTCTTAGATTTGGCAAGGAAATTTCTGCTCTTTCTGATGGTCATAAAATTAAATCGTACCATCATGCTGATAGTCGTTTTGTAGCAGTTGCTGCAGCATCTATCCTTGCTAAAGTAACTAGAGATAGATCTATCGGAATCTTGAGAAAAACACATAATCTTGGAAGTGGATATCCTTCCGATTCTGTTACAGTCAAATTTGTAACTAAATATTATAAAAAAAATCACACTGTGCCTATTTTTGTACGTAAAAGTTGGAAACCTGTTCAAAAAATAATGGGCAAAAGTTAGTTTTTGTATTTTGCAATTACCATTGCATGATCTTTATCATACGGGTGTAGATCTATTGATTCTAAAATATCAAATTTTTCTCTTAGTTTTTGTATTTCTTCCTCAACAATTCTTTTTGGTGCTTTTGTAACATCAATACTTCTAGTTTTGATAACTAGAAAGAAGAACCCATCTTTTTTTAGAAACATATCACAATTATCTATGGCAATTTTTGTTTGGTCTGGTTGTGCTATGTCTACATACACAACATCTACTTTTCCAAACACTGAAAAATATTCTTTAGGTTTTCTTGCATCTTGTAGTATTGGCATGACGTTTGCTCTATGAGTTGCTACTCTGTCTAGGAAATCTCTTGCAACTCTACTTGCATGTTCTACTGCAAAAACTAATCCATTTGGCCCTACAATGTCTGAAACATGACTTACTGTTGTCCCTGTTGATGCACCTAGATACAATACCGTTGTTTTATTTTTAAAAGGAAAATTTTCTAATCCATTCATTATTGACGCTGCTAATTTACTTCTAAATGGATCCCATAATCTGAATTCCACTCCCTTTTTAATAATTAATTTTTCTTTGTATACTTGATTTCCTGGAACTAAATTTTCAGTAGAAATTTTTTGTTCTCCTTCGTGTTTTATCCAAAAATATGATTGATTATCTTCTTCCAAACTTCTTTCTCTTTGAATCTGATCCTTCTCTTCTTTCACCATAACCGGATCTTTCGTTTCTATCTCCACCGGATCTTTCGTTTCTATCTCCACCGGATCTTTCGTTTCTATCTCCATAATTGGATCTTTCACTTCTGCCACCGGATCTTTCGCTTCTGCCACCGGATCTTTCATTTCTACCGCCACCACTTTCTCTTCTGCCACCTTTTCTTTTACCTCCAAAGTTTCCATCATCATGCTGGAATTGTTGAGGTGGTCTCAGGTCTTTTTCAGTTGGATTTTCATATTTTTTACCTATTTCATCCACTCTGATATTGAGTTTATCCAATAAAGTTTGATTCAATCCTTCGCCGTAAACATCCACTCTTGCACCAATTACTGCTTTTGCAGCGACTGCTCGTGCAATTTTACCTCTTTGCCATCTAGGTGCTGCATGTACCATTGCATGCTGGAATAACAATCCGTGTTTTGGTGGCTGTGATCCTGTTTTTAATGCTCTAAACAATGCTTTTTCAGCACCTAACACTTGTATTGTACTGGCAGGCATTGATGCCATTTTTTTGAGACTTCCAGCTCTTCCTAAAATTCTTGCACCTACAGCACTACCGAGTATAGCTGTAACATTTGGTGCAATTTCATGCATTTCTGATTCAACATGTGCTTCAAGTTTACTACGTAACTCATGAAAATCTAAAATTTGTTTTGCAATTGATTGAACTATTGCTAAATTAATATCTGAAATATCTCCTCCTCTACTTTTTGCTAA
This sequence comes from uncultured Candidatus Nitrosopumilus sp., assembly GCA_905612295.1. Lineage (GTDB taxonomy): Archaea > Thermoproteota > Nitrososphaeria > Nitrososphaerales > Nitrosopumilaceae > Nitrosopumilus. The sequence goes on along the minus strand of CAJQRN010000042.1, from coordinate 43,997 downwards.
AATTAATGATAGCATTTCTACTTTTGATTCTGGAAAACCTGCTTCTTCAAAAACTTGTTTTGATAATGATTCACGTTTACCTGCCATTACAATTTGTGAATATCCGTTAATACTATCTATCATGTTATCTAATTCTGGAAAATGTAATCCGTACCATTCTCTAAGTCTTGAACTTAATCCATTTGCAATTTTATCAATTTCATCTAATGAATTAATTGATTGAATAATGTGAAGATCTGGACTTTGTGATACTTCTGTAACTTTTGAAGATGAAAATCCTAAAGCAAATTCTCTTAATTTTCCTAATGTATCTTGAAGGTTTGATGCATATCCTGAATCAACAATTATTTGTGGTTTTGTTGTTTGAATTTTTTCCAATTCTTCTGAATCCATGATGTGACAATCAATTGAAAATTTTTTCAAAATAGCAAGTAGTGATTCATCACTAACTGAAAAACCTCTTTGACTTTTAGCTAAATAATCTATTAACTCATTTAGCTTTGATTCCTTATTTTTTACTGCTAGATATTCTTTAACTGGATTTGAAAATGGAAATGCCTTGTCTATTTTATCCTCATTTAATACTGAAATACCTAATTCTGTTAAAATTACCGAATACATGACTAGTTGAACCTAGATCACCTTTAAAAAATGTACTAGAACCTTAAATCAACTATTATATTCGAAATTACTTTAATTTATCAAGGTGGAGCCAAGTCTTACAACTTCTATAGGTGGAATTCAATTAGATAGACCCGCTATGCTTGCATCTGGAATTTTAGGAATTTCTTTGGATGTGTTCAATCGATTATATCGTTCTGGAGCTGGAGCCGTTGTTACTAAGTCTCTTAGCAATGAGCCTTGGGAAGGTTATCCAAATCCAACTATTTTCAGTGTAAATGGAGGTGGATGGATTAATGCAGTTGGACTTTCAAATCCAGGAGCTCCAAATTTTGCTAAAATGATTGAATCTAATCAAGATGTTCCCATTATTGTGAGTTTAGTTGGTTCTGTTCCTGATGATTTTAAAATGATGATTGAGGAATTTACAAATTGTAATGTAACTGCATTTGAATTAAATTTGTCTTGCCCACATGTGGCAAAAGTTGGTTTAGAAGTTGGAGATGATCCTGAATTAGTTAAGAAAATTGTAACTACTGTGAAAAATTCTACAAATATCCCCGCAATTGCAAAAGTTGGTTTGGGTACGACTAATTATCTGAATACTGTTAAAACTGCAATTGATTCTGGAATTGATGCTATTACTGCAATTAACACTGTTCGGGCAATGGCCATAGATGTTGAAACTCAAAGACCAATTCTTAGTAACAAGTTTGGAGGATTATCTGGTACTCCGATTAAACCTATTGCACTAAGATGTGTTTATGAAATCTCTTCAAAATATGATATTCCGATAATTGGTTGTGGTGGAATTTCTACATGGGAAGACGCAATTGAATTTTTCTTAGCTGGTGCATCTGCAATTCAAATTGGTAGTGCGATAGGTGATAATTGGATTAATGTTTTTAATGATATTAACAAAGGCATATTGCAATACATGAAACAAAAAAATTATTCTACAGTAAATGAGATGGTGGGACTTGCAAAGAAATTCTAATCATACTACAATTGTTACAATTGAAAAAGTAATTGATGAAACTCCTACTGTTAGAACTTTAGTTTTTTCAGACAGTGTCATGCCAAATGTTTTACCTGGTCAATTTGCAATGGTTTGGATTCCTGGAATTAATGAATTACCTATGAGTGTGATGATTTCTCAAGAATCTGGAAAGGCTGCATTTACTGTACGTAAACACGGTCTTGCTTCTACTGGATTGTTTAATATTCCATCTGGAGGAAAAATTGGAATTCGTGGTCCATATGGAAATGCTTTTGATATTAAACCTGGAAAACTTTTGTTAGTTGGTGGAGGAACTGGACTTGTTCCAATGATGAGATTACTTACTTTCCTAAAACCTACTGATGATGTAACTGTTTTAATCGGTGCAAAATCTAAAAATGAAGTTTTCTTTGAATCTTTGGCAAATGATCTTTTAAAAAATAATCTTCACAAAGTGATTGTTTCTACTGATGATGGAAGTTATGGTGAAAACGGATTTGTAACTGATGTTGTTGAAAAATTAGTAAATGAATCTCATTTTGATGCTGTATACACTTGTGGACCTGAAAAAATGATGTACAAAACTGTACAATCTGCACATTCTCGGGGAATCTTTGTTCAAGCAAGTCTTGAGCGTATGATGAAATGTGGTGTTGGAATTTGTGGTAGTTGCTGTGTTGGTGAGGATCTTGCTTGTAAGGATGGAACTATTTTTGATGGGAATCATCTCTCCAAAAACCAGGAATTTGGCTATTCTCATCGAAATAAGGCCGGAATTCCGGAAAATTACTGATTTTTGCCCGTAAGGTTTAAACTCCATCATTAAATATTCCGCGTGAAGAGAATGGGAACTCCTAAAATTGTTTTAACAGCTGATAGAACTTTGATGTCTCCGTATAGGGGATTATCTTTAGCAACATTTTTTGGATGTGCCCCTGCATTGGATCCTAATCGAGATCCGAAGAGTTTTTGGTATAAAATTCTTGGTAACCAAGTAACCCCAAAAGTTCTGTTTGATTTTATTTGTAATTGGTCACCTGACATTAACGGTGCAGCAAAATATGCTCCGTATGGATTAAGAAAATTAGAAGCTGGTTTACTACGTGATGGCTTTGCACGAGAAGATGTAGTTGTTGCCCATCCAAATCATATTGAAAAATTTATTGGTCCTGAAACTGAAGTTATTGGAACTTATGAAATGGATCCACTTGGAATGGGTCCAGTTACTATGACATTTACTTATGGAAGAAAACAAACATCTTATGATGAATTTTACAATGCAGACTTGCATCGTAGAATTAAAGCTGCTAAAGCAAGAACTGGAAGTAAAGCTAAAGTAATTTCTGGTGCATCTGGTACATGGCAATATAATTATGATCCTGCAAAAATTGAGGAGTTTGGGATTTATGCAATTTTAGAAGGAGAGCTAGGTGGCATTGCACCTGAAATTGACGGTCATGCTGGAAGATTTTTCAATTATTTAATTAATGGTGATTTTGAAAATATGGATCCTTTCAGAAAGAGAAGTGACTTTAAAGTTAACATAAAAGAATTTGAAAGTGAAGGCAAAAAAATTCATGGACGATTTGTAAATTTCTGGGATCGACCTGATTTAGAAGAGATTCCAGATATTGTAGAACCTAGCATGCATGGAATGGTTGAGGTAATGCGTGGTTGTGGAAGAGGATGTAAGTTTTGTGATGTTACCTTAAGATCATTGAGATATTATCCTCCAGAGAAAGTGAAAAAAGAAATTGAAGTTAACATTAAGAAAGGCGGATCAAAATCTGCATGGATTCACAGTGATGATATTTTCGTTTATGGTATGGACCCAAGAACTGCAAAAGGAATGGAGCCAAATCGAGAAGCATTGGAGGAACTATTTACTGCAATCATGTCTACTGGTGTTGAACACACCAATCCAACTCACGGAACATTAGCTGGTGCAATTGCTGATGAAAAACTTCTTCCTAATTTATCTAGAATAATGAAAGCTGGTCCTGATAATATGATTGGCGTACAAGCTGGACTTGAAACCGGAAGTCTTAGATTAATTGGTAAATATGCTGATAGAAAACTTGCACCATACGATCCATCTGAATGGCACTGGGTTGTAAAAGAAGGTGTAAAAACAATGAATGAAAATTATTGGATTCCTGCATTTACACTAATCATGGGTCTTGATAACGATGAAACTCCTGAGGATTCATGGGATACTATTAGATTGCTTAGTGAATTAGAACATGAACAACCTGATTCTATGTTTACTGCTACTGCTCTAACTTTTGTTCCAATTGGATTGTTAGAATCATCTCAATTCTTTAACATTGGACAAGAGATGACCCCTGCACAATTAGGAGTTCTTTACAAGACATGGCAACATAATTTCAAATATGCAATTCAAAAATTCATGACTAAAACAGGTGCAAAGGGACCACAGAGATACTTCTTTAACGCTATTGCAAGATCCCTTGGAGGTGTTCCACTAGGTGCAATGGAAAAATATGCACGTAGAAAGAGCCCTGAACACGAGCGAGTCATTGAAACGATCAAAGCAAAGTATTGGTAGTCACCCAAATACATAAATTCACTAATTCTTATCCTAAATTATGGCAACACACGGTTCACTTACTAAAGCTGGTAAAGTTAGAGGTCAAACCCCTAAAGTAGAAGGAAGAAAAATTGTAGGCGATAGTTCTAGTGTTGCAAATAAGAGTAATTTCAAAAAACGATTTGCTTTAGGTAGGTATCCAGGACAAAACAAACCTGGTCAAAGACGAAAACGACGTTAATCTTTATTCTTAGTTTTTATAATTTTACGATCAATTTTAAAACCAATACTGTTATAAAGTACTGGTACCGTACTATACGGTATGGTTGAAGATTTAAGATTAGATAGTCTAGAGGGCGTAGGTCCTGTAACTACAAGAAAATTATCCGATGCAGGTGTCCACAACGTCATGGACCTCATCGTTAGGGGTCCTGTTGATATCGCAGAAATCACTGGTATGGAAAAGGATACAGCTGCAAAAATTGTTGAAAAAGCCCGAAAACATTTAGTTGAAAATGGTTTACTTGCTAAGGATTTCATTACTGCAAGTGAACTCTATAAAACTCGACAAAGTATTGGTAAAATTACAACTGGTACAAATTGTCTTGATACTTTATTTGATGGTGGTATTGAAACCCGAGCTTTAACAGAAGTTTATGGAGAATTTGGTTGTGGTAAAACACAATTTGCTCACACAATGTCTGTGATGGTTCAGAAAAGTAAAGAGGAAGGCGGACTTGAAGGCGGTGTTTTGTATATTGATACTGAAGGAACATTTAGACCTGAAAGAATTGTTCAAATTGCTCAAGCTCATGATATGGATCCTGAAAAAGTTTTAGATAATATCATCGTCGCACGTGCATACAACAGTGCACATCAAGTTTTAATTCTTGAAGAAGCTGGTGCTATAATTGAAGAACATAATGTTAAGTTAATTGTTGCAGATTCTGCAGTTGGATTATTCCGTGCTGAATACCTCGGAAGGGGAACACTATCTGTTAGACAACAAAAACTAAATCATTTTGTTCATTTGTTGGTTCGAATTGCAGAAACATATGATTGTGCTGCAATTGCAACCAATCAAGTTATGGCATCACCTGATGTCTTCTTTGGAGATCCAACTAGACCTATTGGTGGAAATGTGGTTGCACATACAAGTACTTACAGAATCTACTTTAAGAAATCTGGTAAAAAGCGAATTGCTAGAATGGTGGATAGTCCTCATCACCCTGAAGAAGAAGTAATCTTTGCTTTAGGCGAAGCAGGTGTTATTGATCCTGAAGAATCAGATAAAAAACCAAAAAAGGCGGCAAAAAAAGTAGTTGCTAAAAAAATCAAAGAGCCTAAGGTTAAGGCTACAGTAGAACCTGAAGTTGAGGCTGCTACAGTAGAACCTGAAGTTGAGGCTGCTACAGTAGAACCTGAAGTTGAGGCTGCTACAGTAGAACCTGAAGTTGAACCTATAGAAGATCATGGTGCCGATATCACATCTGATGACTTTTAGTCTATAGGGGATTTTTTTCTCTTTTTTTTTATTTTTTTATTTTTATTTACATTCATTAAATTCTAATATCAATTGACAATTTGATATTGTATCGTGACTGATCTTTATCGACTTCTTCCTGAGGAAATGGAACAGCTAGTAATTGATATGGGATATCCCCGATATCGTGCAGATCAAATTTTACTTCCTTTGTATTATAAATTCCCTAAAAATATTTCTGATATCAAACAACTTCCAAAAACTTTGATTGCTGAATTAATTGAAGCTGGTTACACTATAGGCTCTGCAAAAGAAACTCATAGTATTGTAAGTGAGGATGGTGACACTACAAAATTATTACTTAATTTAACTAATGATAAATCTGTTGAAACTGTTTTGATGCAATATGATCCATCTAAAATTGGTGGTCATCCAAGATCAACAATTTGCGTTTCAACTCAAATTGGATGTGCTATGGGATGTGTGTTTTGTGCAACTGGACAAATGGGGTTTGAAACAAATCTAAAGGCTGAACATATTGTATCTCAAGTGATTCATTTTGCAGAACTCCTGCAAAAACGAGGTGAACATGTTACAAATTTGGTTTTTATGGGAATGGGTGAACCGATGGCAAATTATGATGAAATGATTAGATCTGTAAAAATTTTAACTCATTCTAGAGGATTTGGTTTAGGTCAACGTCACATAACTATCTCTACTATCGGAATTAAATCCGGAATTGAAAAATTAGCTGAAGAAAATTTACAGATTGGTCTTGCAATATCTTTGCATGCCCCAAACAATGAATTACGGAAAAAATTAGTTCCTACTGCAACTTCTAATTCTGTTGAAGAAATTATTGAATCTGGTTATAATTATTTTAAGAAAACTGGAAGACGTGTAACTTTTGAATATGCTTTAATGGATGGGGTTAACGATTCCCCTCAAATTGCAAATGATTTAGCTGAACTTTTGCGTGGCAATGGCTCACACGTTAATCTAATCCCTATTAATCCAACAGCTGGTGATTTTAAACGACCTTCTAATAATCGGGTTCATGAATTTGAAAGAATTCTATCTTCTGCAGGTGTTAATTGTACAATAAGAATTGAAAAGGGTAGTGAGATCTCAGCTGCATGTGGTCAGCTTAGAACTGATATTATTGGTTAATTTTTTAAAATTATGTTCTAAGTGTTAAAATAGGGCTTTTCAAGGTTTTACACTCATGGCAACTAAGAAGTCCCATGGTCGTTCACATGGTTTTAAACATAAATCTAGATCTATAATGACAAAAAAGGCCCCTAGAGGAGTATCTTTTTTGTTACGTGAATATGTTGAAGGTCAACAAGCACTTGTAATTATTGATCCTCGACAACACAAGGGATTACCACATAGAAGATATCACGGTAAAGTCGGTGTTATCACTAATGTTGGTAGACGTGCTATTACACTTAGTGTCAAATTGGGTAACAAACCAAAAACCTTAATCACTAGATTAGATCACATAAAACCATTCGGTGTATAATTATGGAAGAAGTACAAAAAAAACAAGCAATTTCTCTTTCTGAAGTAAAAGAAATTTTAGGTAAAGTTGATGTTGAAGAAATGGATCAAATCCAACGTTGGACATATGATTATGTTACAAAATTTTCACCTATAGATGTTAAAGATGCAAAAGACATGAAAAAAAAACTCATCAAAGATTGTGAATTAACAGAAGATGAAGCTGTTGAAATTGTTAATATCAGACCAACAAGTATGGCTGAATTACGTTCATTTACATTCGGTTGGAAAAAATTAATTCTTGCTGAAACCCTGGAAAAAATACTCAAAATAATCCAGGAGCATTCATAATTTTTCTGGAGCATTAATTTTTGCATCGAGCACAATCCCCTACTCGAAAGTATGAGGAATATGCATATGTTCTATATTTTGATCCAAGGGGAAAATCTTCCACTATAAGGGGAAAGAACGGTATTATCATCACTGCCCTTGGTGAGGATGGGTTAACTCTTTTAGAAATCTTGGGTATTCCAAATTCTATTTTTGAAATTGGAGAAAAAATTTACATTGGTAAGACTGATCGAACTAAAGTTCTATCTGTATTGGGGAAACTAGAGTATGATCATATTTCATCAGCTGCCCAAAGTGAATTATCTGATATAGTTGAAACTATCGTAACTACTAATGAAGCAAAATTTGTAGAATATCTCAACAACGCAAGACCCTTAACTCCACGTACACATGCCCTTGAATTAATTCCTGGAATTGGAAAAACATACATGAAAATAATGTTAGAAGAAAGAGAAAAGAAAAAATTTGAAAGTTATGCTGATTTGAAAGACAGGGTTGGATTCAAAGATCCAATAAAGCATATCTCTGAAAGAATTGTGCATGAACTTTCTGGTGAAAGTAGAATGAATCTCTTTGTTAAGAGATGATAAAACGCAAATTATTAGGACAACATTTTCTTAACTCGAAATCCATTGCAGAATTTATTGTTAATGAATCTCAAATTTCTAAAACTGATATTGTTTTTGAAATTGGAACTGGACGTGGTATCCTAACTCCATTATTATGTAAAAAAGCTCAAAGAGTCATCTCAGTTGATGCTGATGAACGTCTCATTAGAAGAGCTAAATCTGAATTCTCTAATCTTCATAATCTTTTACTGGAGTCAGGTGATGGTTTTAAGAAAAAATATGATTTTACCGTTTTTGTTTCTAATCTGCCTTATTCTAGAAGTAAGGATGCTATTGAGTGGTTAGCCCAAAACTCTTTTTCTCATGGAGTAATAATGGTCCAAAAAGAATTTGCAGAAAAACTTCTTGCACACTCAAAAAATAGGCGGGCCATTAGCATAATTGCAACGTATGCTTTTGATATTACAAAAATATCTGATGTTGGAAAGAATAATTTCTCACCACCGCCAAAAATTGATTCCGTAATTTTAAAAATCTCTAAAAAAGTTGATATGGATCAAAAATTAATTTCTACAATTAACAATATTTTTTCTTATAGGCGAAAAACTGTTAAAAATATTTTAAAACAATTCAATAAACAAAGTTCTATAGAGAAACGTGTTGATGATCTTTCAGGGGATGAAATAGTTGATCTTGGAAAACAAATTCTTGCAAAATGATGAATATCCTCCCTCTGAGGATACTTTTTTCATTGCAAATAATATTGAAAATGAAAAAGGAGATTATGCTTTAGATATTGGAAGTGGATCTGGATATCTTACAAAATTACTTTGTAAAAATTTTTCTTTTGTTGTTGGAACTGATATTAATTATCATGTATTACAACATCAAAGCTCCTACAAAACAAATAATCTGATTTGTTGTAATAGTTCAGATGCATTAAAAATAACATTTGATTTTATTGTTTGTAACTTACCTTATCTTGCAACTGATGAAATTTTAGATGTTGCAACTGATGGTGGCGCTGAGGGATTTGAAATACCTAAAAAAATATTTGATTCAGTTTTAAAAAATCTTAAAAAAACTGGAAAATTTATTTTTGTTACTTCCTCTTTATCAAACTATCAAAAACTCATAGATTATGCTGAAAAATTAGGTCTGAAAACTACTATTATTGCAAAGAAAAAACTATTTTTTGAAGAATTAATTCTTGTAGAGGCAAAAAATTAGGACTTTTTCTCAAGTAGAATCATTTAATTTCCCATATTTTCAGGCATATACTATGCCGGGGTAGCTCAGCCTGGTTAGAGTGCCAGTTCAATTGGTAATCTCTAACGGTTCTCCAACTAAGGCAATACTCATAATCTGGAGGTCGCGAGTTCGAAACTCGCCCCCGGCACACAGATTATTCTTAAAAATTTACAAGTATCCGCTTAGACTAAACAGATTCATCTAGGCCACAATGAATGCAGCAGGTTTTATCTAAAATAGAAAAATATGAAAAACTGTGGACAAATCCTTTTTTACAATTCATAAGATTATGGTAAATCCATTAATGATGAAGTGTACTATCGAAATTAGTATCGATCTAGATGTAATTTTCTTGCGTTAGATAAAAAATATCATTAAAACAAAATATCAATATTCTAAATGAAATAATATTTGAAAAATCTAAGAATAGTATTCTTTGAATCCCTTATCTGTTGGTACTAATTCTGTTTTTGTACCGCCCATTAGTCCTGGTTTTTCTTGAGTTTTCATTAAACCCTTTGTTTCTAAATCTTCTAAAATAGAATTCAGTTCTTCATTTGTTAAACCTGTATTTTTTTGAACGTTTTCAAATAATCTTACTCCTCTATGCAACTCACCTAAAACAAGCATGTTTTTGGTTTGGGGCTTAGAAGAATTTGGAACTTCTTGGGATTGAGTTGGAGTAGATTGAAATTGTTTATCAGATTGATCTTCATACCTATTAAAATCAGATTCAAATTGTCTTTGAGGAACTTCCTGAGATTGAAATCCACCAATTTTGTATTTTTTCAAAACACGTGGTAAAATACGAGCCAATGGGACCATTAAGAAAATTACCAAATAAATCCATGAAAAGTCAGCTTCCATAATAACGGATTAACTAAACAGGATAAATCTGTTGAGGCAGATTATTCCATTGTCTAAGAAGATTGTATGGGTATAATAGGAGGTGATAACTAGCGTTGATGTGTCAAAATATCAATCATCATCACCTAACGTAAACGGAGGCGCAGCTAAAATAGTCATTGCAGCCGTTATTGTCCTTATCGTAATAGCCGTAGTAGCATCTTCATCTGTAAAAATAGTTGATGCAGGTAATAGAGGCATACTAACACATTGGAATGCAGTAGATCTAACAAGTGCACCATTGGATGAAGGTATTCACTTTGTTATTCCATTCCAGGATGACGTAGTCCAAATGGAAGTTCGTACACTAAAGTATGATACATCAACTAGAAGTGCATCACAAGATCTTCAAACAGTTCAAACTACAGTTACCGTAAACTATCACCCAGATACAGAAAAAGTTCACTTCCTTTACAAAGAAATTGGCTTATCATATGAAAATAGAGTTATTGAACCAGCAATCGATGAAACAGTAAAACAAGTATCTGCAAATTATAATGCTGAAGAATTAATTACTAAAAGACCATTGGTCAAAGCAGATATTGAGAATGCAATTAGAGAGAGATTAAGTCAATTTTATATCGAGACAGATGTAATTTCAATTACAGACTTTGAGTTTTCACCGTTATTTGCAAAAGCAATCGAATCTAAAGTAGAGGCAGAACAAAAAGCCCAAAAAGCAGAAAATGATCTAATTAGAATTGAGGTAGAGGCAAGACAATTAGAAGCCCAAGCAGTAGGTTTAGCAGCAGCAAACGTTGCAGAAGCACAAGGTGAAGCAGAGGCAATTTCAATTATCAATAATGCATTGTCAAACAATCCATTCTACATAGAATGGCTAAAGACACAAGCATGGGACGGTAAACTTCCACTAGTAGTAGGTGAAGGCGGAACTCCATTCATTTCAATTCCAACTACACCATAAAATAACAAGTAGGAATTACTATCATCTAGTTTTATGATAAAATTACTAAGTAGTAATTATTGTTCTCTGGTTTTATGATAAAATTACTAAGTAGTAATTATTGTTCTCTGGTTTTATGATAAAATTACTAAGTAGTAATTATTGTTCTCTGGTTTTATGATAAAATTACTAAGTAGTAATTATTGTTCTCTGGTTTTATGATAAAATTACTAAGTAGTAATTATTGTTCTCTAGTTTTATGATAAAATTACTAAGTAGTAATTATTGTTCTCTGGTTTTATGATAAAATTACTAAGTAGTAATTATTGTTCTCTGGTTTTATGATAAAATTACTAAGTAGTAATTATTGTTCTCTGGTTTTATCATTATCTCTAATTGCATCATACATAGTTAGAAATTGTTCTGGTTCGTTTCGCCTATATTTTTTTTCAATTTTTTTAATTTCTTGATCAGATAATGGTTCATTTTTAATTTCATAATATTCTTTAATTATTTCATAAGGTGATTTTTTAATATTATATTTTTCAAGTGTTTGATTTATAGATCGTTTAGAAAGAAAATCACGAAGTAATAATGCATATACAATATAACTAGAAGCTGCAATCAAAACAACTATCAATATAGGGATTATGATAACAGCTGCCATACAATACTAAGGGATAATTGTATATTTCATTGTTATTCTTTTTTTAATAAGCGGAATTTTCTTTGAAAAAATCAAGTTAATGTTAAATGTAGTATTTTCATATTTTAAGTAAATTGGGAGAATTTCAAGAATTTACTGAGGCATTATTTGCACAATTATCCGTTGAAATTGATGAAGAGAAAGAAATTATAAAATTAGCAAGTAGGGCAAATGAGGATATAGGACAAAAAGCGGAATTTAAGAACTTAGAAGACATTGCAACAAATATTTTTTCAGAGTATAAAGGAAAAGTAGAAGAATTTCTAGGAATAAAAATTCCAGAAAACATTGAACTAAAATTTCCAGAACTAACGGATTTAAAAATATTAAAAGGGAAAAAAGTATTTGCAGATAAAAAATCTAAAGAATTTGTAACAGAATTATTCAATGCTGTTGCAAAAGAAAATAAAACAAGGATTGCAGAATTAATGCAAGAAGATACTGCAAAATATTTAGTATATTCTACATATGCAATTCAATACATTTCTAAAATTACAACAACATACGGAGACTATCTAGATTCAATAATCTATTTGAATAAATTTATTCTGTCAAGGTATCCAAAAATAATTCTACATAAACAAGGTGAGCCATATGAATCAAAATTTGATAGCGTAAACTCTGGATACATAGGAGCAGTAAAAATGACAGTTATTGAAGAATTAATCCACGCCGTACAAGAAAATTTACAACAAGTGAATAAAAACGCGGCAATGGAAGTAAATAAAATAAATGAAGAACTAGCAAGCATAATTTTATCATTAGATACTAAAACAATAAACGAACTTGCAGATTATTGTCAATTACAAGCTGTACCTGATGATTTTCCATTTGCAAAAAAGGCAAATCTGTTTTTCTTTTTGAATCCGGATCATTTCTTAATTGAACAGATAGGCCCAGACGTAATGACATTCACCCATGTAGAAATAGATCCAAAGATAGGAAAATCAATTCCACAACTTTTAGATATTTATAAAAAATGGCTAGTTCCAATACAACAGCACCATGCAGCATTTACAGCAATGGAAGGTATGGCAGCTTTTGCAATTGAAAATATCTTAAAAGAAGATAAAGATTTTCAAAATTATCTTACCACGTTTATGGGAACGGATTTTTCAGCATATCAAGTACGGAAAAGTATCGGCAAGGATTTCACCAAGGCAGTGTATGAAAAATTAGGCACAGTCACATTTAAAAAAATGATTGAAATTCCTCCAAATACAAAAGAATTGAAAGATCCTCAACTATATCTAAAAAAACTGAGTTAGTAATATTGAGTGAAAAATTTGATCCACTAGTTGCAGAATGGATGTCATTTGTAAAAAATCCAAATTTTAACTTAATTGAAAAATGTTTGAAATTCTCACAATTAATAGAGTATCCGGATTTACAGGTTGAAGAATATATCAAAAAAATTAATTGGATTGGAACATCGTTAAAAGAATCAGTTAATGATGTAAAAAACCCAACATATCTAATCTCAATGTTAAACGAACATCTCTTTGAGAATTTAGGCTATAGTGGGGATGATGATGATTACTATAATCCAAAAAATAATTTTCTTAACGAAGTAATTGATAAAAAATTAGGAATTCCAATTACAATATCAATTCTCTATGTAGAAATTGCAAAATTTATTGGATTGGATCTTAAAATTGTAGGGTTTCCAAGTCACATAGTAGTAAAATACAATGAAGAAATGATTTTAGATCCATATTACGATGGGCGTTTGCTAGACATAGATGATCTTCAAGAAATTTTAAACGAGAATTTTGGAGGAGAGTTAGAATTTAAGCCAGAATTTTTAGACGAAGTAACATCAGAACAATTACTTATCAGAATGGTTCGTAATTTAAAAAATTCATACATACAATCATTTGTGTATGATAAGGCATTACGCTGTGTAAATATGGCATTAGCAATTGAACCAGAAGCTCCGGAGGATATCAGAGATAAAGGAATTTTAGAACAGAGATTACTAAATTCTGAAAAAGCATTAGAGTATTTGAATAAATATTTAAAAATAAATCCTAATGCAGATGATGTGGATTTTATTTTGGAATTGATTAGAAGTATAAAGACAAAAAATTAATCAAAGTATGGAATTGATATCTTTTCCTTCTTTGATAAGAGATATTTCATGACGAGCAATTTTATTTCTAAATGCCCCTTTGATAATATCTAATTCACTACGAAGTAATGCAATTTCATCTTCAAGTTTCGCAACTCGTTCATAGATAGTTTCAGCTTCTGAACTCATAATTACTTATGAATAAGAAATTCTCTTAAAAAAGTTATTGGTAAATGGTTTGATTAGTAGAAAAATTGTATGTTATAATTCGAACTCTTGACGACATTTTTCACATTTGGCTCTTTCTTCACCAGGTGAGCCTAAGAGGAATATTTTTCCAATTGTATGACATAAAGGACATAATCCGGTAGTGGCATTTTTTGGTCCTGTACGAATAATTTTTTGACTTTTTCTACGTCCCATGAAAAATCACACTAAACCGGTCTATTAAGTTTTAATGGCGCGAGGAGAGGGATTCGAACCCACGAGTTCTTGCGAACATGAAATTAGCAATCTCACGCCCTACCGGGCTAGGCGACCCTCGCACAATTAAGATTAGAAGTATCTGTAAATAAATTCATTCGTTTGCTGAACTGGGTATAAACCCAATATTTTAGGAATATGTAGAATTAATTAGAAGTGTATGCAAATATTCCAATAGTGAGTAAAAAATCAGTAGTAATGAAGGGGGATGGTATTGGACCTGAAGTTGTAGATTCAATGTTAAGGGTTCTAAAGGAATGTAATTTTCAATCAGAGTTAATTTTAGCAGAAGTAGGATCAGAACAGTGGGAGAAAAATGGAAGAAAAGATGCATCGTATATTCCAGAATCAACTATGAAGGCATTAGAAGAAGCAGATTGCTGTTTCAAAGGTCCAACCACTACAATTCCAGTTCCTGGAGCACCTCGAAGTGTTGCAGTTACATTAAGACAAAAATTTGATCTTTATGCAAACATTAGACCAACTAAAACTTATGATAGATTAACGCCAAATAGAAAATTAGATTGTGTCTGTTTTAGAGAAGCAACTGAAGGCCTCTATACCGGTGTAGAAACAAAAATTACAGATGATGCAGCAATAGCAATTAGAAAAATAACTAGACAAGGAAGTAGAAGATTAGTTGATTCTGCAGTAGATTGGGCAAATAAATTTGAAATGAAAAAAATGGTTGCAATTACAAAAAGAAATATTTTAAAACAAACAGATGGAATATTTTGGGAAGAGACCCAAAAAGCAGTTGAAGGAACTGGAATAGAGTTATCAGAAATTTACATAGATAATATGGCACAGCAAATGGTAATTGCAACTGAACAATTTAATGGCTCAGTATTAGTCAGCACCAATTTATTCATGGATATTATTTCAGAACTTGCATCAGCTCTAGTAGGCTCAATTGGATTAATCTATTCTGCAAATATTGGAAAGAATTATGCAATGTTTGAGGCAGCACATGGAAGTGCTCCACAGTTTGCAGGTCAAAATAAAGTAAACCCAACAGCGACTGTGTTATCCGGAGCTTGGATGGCAGATTACATGGGAGAGAGAGAGGTGAGGGATGCAATTTTTGGTGCAACTGAACAAGTGATTAATGAAGGAAAAGCAGTAACATGGGATATTGGTGGTAATGCAACAACTACACAAATGACAGATGCAATTATTGAATATGCAAAAGATAGGTTAAAAAAATAATTAATTTTTAAATTCTAAATCTATTTCTATACTTTTAATTTATCTAGATATTTTATTTTAGATTTTTCCATTCTACTTCCTCATTTTTTACCCAGAGGAATTTCTTTTGTAATGCTGCTGTGTATAATTTCTCCCATTCAGCTCCCACTTCGTTAGTCCATGCTTTGAAAACACGTGGATCTATGTAGTTTCTAAGAGATGTTCCAATGGCATAATCTTTAGTTTTTTCTGATAAATCTAACTGAAGTTCTAATTTTTCCAATCTTTCTTTATGTTTTGATTTTTGTTTCTTAATTTGTTGATTTAATGTCTTTATTCTTTTTGTTTTACTTTTCTTTTGAGTATCTGTTTTTGGTTCTGTAGACTCAACTTTTTTAAGAATTTCTTGAGTTTTTTTCCAGACCTGTTCTTTTTCTAATTTTTTAAGAGTATCTCGTTTCTTTTGTAATGTCAGTTCATATGTTTTAGGAATAGTTCTTTTATGATTACACATCATTGCAGCTTCCAAGTTTGCTAATTTGGCATGGTATAATTTTTCATTTGCTGTTTTTCCCTTTATGTTGTCATGTTCTACTAGGTATTTTTTTACAACTGCTGTTGCAAGATATGTCCTAAACACTTTGGCAGTTAATCCTTTTACAATTCCTGAATAGTATTGATTAACGTGTCTTGATGTAATATCTTCAAAAATTTCATCTTTTGGTTTTTTCTTTTCAATTATTTTTTTAATATTTTCGTGGAATTGTTTATCGTGACCTTCAGCTACTACTGTTTCTTGCCATCTAACACTATCTTTACCTAGAAAATCAAATTCAATTGTTTTTGCTGTAATTTTGATATGCTCTTTTCTAAGAGTTGTGGCACCTACTGTATCTGCCTCATCTGGGTCTTTTTCATCTCCTACTCTCATAGCAGTTCTATAAATTAAATAACACGCAGTGGATATTTTACTAATTTTAGGATCTTTACTTTTCATATCTTTTACTATCCTATCTTTAATTTTTTCAATTTCATTTCCTAGTTTGACTGCTTTTTCATATTTTTCTTTGTCTCTATCTTGTTTTAGTCCTGAAGTATCTGCAAGCCATACATATTTTCTTTTTTCTGTAAGGACATCCATCCAACTGGCTAACCACATGGAATCATTATCGTAAATAATTTTACCCCAATCACCTTCTGGTCTTTTTGCATCTTTTCCTAGGTTCAATGTTACATCTTTTGCTGTAACTCTAGGTTTCCATTTTCCTCTTAGTGGATGTTCTCCTCTACCAATGAATATTCCTGGAGGTTCTGCCATGTAATTTCCAACTTCAACATCTTTTCCATCCATAACGGCAATACCGTATTTTATTTTTAATTTCTCTCGTAATTCTTTTCTTTTTACAGATAACGCTTTTCTATCTTCTTTTGTCATCATTTCTTTGATGTCTTTTTCTTTATCTACAATTTTGTAGGCGTTTGAAAAATCAATATCCTCGTATACTGTTTTTTTAAATTTTGAATCTAATGTTTTGGCAAAATCCTTTGTAAAGTTCTTTTGAAAAACTTTGTCTTGTGCATATGGTGTATCTTTTTTCTTTGCCCATTGATAGATCATCTCTTCTTGATTAATATCTAGATTTACGGTGTCTCCTTTGACTTTTATCGTAATTCCCTGTTTCTCATATTTCGGAGGGAACAGGATTCCATTATGTTGTAATTTTTTCCATTTCATTTTATCATTGCGGACTTTGACAAAAACTCTATTCCATCTGTATATAATTTAACGCAAAGTGATTTTTAGCCTGGAAATAATTCTTTACTCATATATTTTTCAAATTCTATGTCTGTTTTGGACTGTTTTGCTTCCATAAACATGGCTGCATCAGTTCCTACAATATACCGTGGTAGAATTTCATCACTGTGTATTGCATTCATAATTGTATCTGCAACTTGTGATGGTGCTGTGCCCATCTCTGCCATCATTTTGAGACCTGCTAAAATATGATCAGTTAATTCTTTGTATTTTACATCTGTTTTTGACTCTGGAACTTTCATAGCATTGAAAAAGTTTGTTTTAATTACACCTGGTTCTATCAGCATAACTTTAATTCCAAATTGACCTAATTCGTATCTTAGGCACTCACTAAATCCTTCTAATGCAAATTTTGTACTGATGTAAGCTGAAGATCCTGGCAATCCAATTTTTCCAACAACTGAACTCATGTTGACTATAATTCCTGATTTTTGCTTTCTCATAATTGGAGATACTTCTTGAATTATTCTTACTATACTGAAAAAGTTTGTTTCAAACTGTTTTCTAAAATCATTTAATGATATATCTTCAGTACATCCAAATTGACCATACCCTGCATTATTTACCAAAACATCTAATCTTCCATGTTCTGTAGATATTTTTTTAATTACTGAAATTATTGATTCTTCTTTATCTACATCTAATTCTATAATTTTTATTTTGAGATTTTCTTTTTTTGCTGCATACTCTAATTCTACTCCCTTACTCACATCTCTCATACTTGCAAATGTTTCATATCCATCTCTTGCTAGTGCTAACACTGTCTCTAATCCAATTCCTGATGAACTACCTGTTACAAGAGCAACTTTTTCCACAATTATCTTATTTTTTTCTTATATTTATCCCATTTTGATTTTTTTTATACTAATGGTTTATCTCCTTCTACAGGATCAATTAATTCTGTTTTCTCTCCACTGTTGATCCTTTCTAAAATTTCCAGTGCTGAATATTTATGTAAAAATTCATTATTATTTCCACATCTGTATGAAAATGTACATCGTGGACACCCTGCTTCATTTTTGCAAGGGCATTCTTTTACAATATACATACTTCTTTCAAGTACTTTTTCAAATCTATCATACAATGCTTTACTTGCACCACTACCTCCAATGGCTCCATCATATATGAAAATTAAACCTGAAGTCCCTAACGATATTCCTCCTAAATCTTGAGATACTCCGCCTGTAATCATATTACTACCCTCAATTACGATGTGTTCTGTAGCGTGATATCCGCTTGCTTCTGCATACTCTTCATCTTCCGATTCATCCATAATTTTTAGTGGTCTTGGCGCATGAAATACAATCCCTTTAGTAATAAAATCATATTCTAGAGGTTCATCTAACATTACTTTTTGACCTTGTGTTACTTCTTGTCCTAATTCTATATTCACATACCCGTAAACTTTTTTCTCAATATGTAATTTACAAAATGCTATTTCAATTCCTCCTGCATTTCTTTTTTCAAATATTGTTTCAATTGTTGGCCACTCTTCTGTTAATGATTTTGTATAGTATGGGTAGTCTTTTGATATTCTTTCAATTTTAGCATAATTTTTTTTAGGGTAATTCAATTCTTTTACTTTGTAACGTGAACCTGCTAGAAAATAAATTGCATCTTTGTGTAATTCTTCTAATGCTATTGGTAATGTCCTGTCCCCTACTTTTTTTCCATTTAGAAAAATATCTATTGATTTACCAATTCCTCTTATGCTGTAATCATTTAAAATTAAATTAATTTTTTCAAAATTTGGAATAATTCTATTATTTGATTCTATGATATTCTCTTTAATCATATGATGTTCAATTACTTCTTGATGTTCTTTTAATTCATGTTTTGAAATTGGCTTATCGCATGCCATTGCTAGAATTTGAAATTCTTCTACAAATGGATTACTTGGATCAATGTATGTTTTTTCAATATCTTCAAAATAATCATCAGGGTGATTCTTGTAATATTGAGAAATAGGATCATTTCCTAATACTAAAAATGCATATCCTCTTTGACCCTTTCTTGCAGCTCTTCCTATTCTTTGAGTTAGTCTGTTAACTGGTATTGTAGATGATATGACACAATCTACATTTCCAACATCTATGCCTAATTCAAGCGTAGGAGTGCATGAAATTGCTTGCAATTTATCCTCCTTGAATTGTTTTTCTACTGACATTCTATAATTTGCCATTAGTCCTGCTCGATGCACTTTGATGTTAATTTTTTGTTTTTTTGCCTGCATTGCTAAAAGTTCTGCATTCAAATGTGAATTGCTAAAAATCATTGTTTTGTGATTTTTATCTGTTAATTTTTTTGTTAATTCTACCATTAGTTTTCTTTGTGTTCTAAGTGATGGAAATAGCATAACAAAATCTGTTTCACCTTTTTTACCTGATCCTTTGATGAGTTGCATTTTCTCTCCAAACAATTGCTCACAAAATGCTTTAGCGTCTTCAAGCGTTGCTGATGCGGCAATAAATTGTAATTTATTATTACAAATACGTTTTAGTCTTTTTATAATGTAATGTACATTTGATCCAAAAATACCTGAATAAACATGTGCTTCATCTACTACTAAAATTTTTGTTGAATTTAATAGAGATGAAAATTTTGTTTGATGCCATAAATGATAATGTAAAACATCAAAATTCGTAACTAAAATTTCTGGTGGGGCTTCATTAATTTCTCTTCTTTCTTCTATTTTGGTATCTCCATCAAAAACTTTAACATTAATTTTAATTTTATCTGCAAACTTCTTAATTTTTGGGAATTGATCTCTAGCTAATGCTTTTGTTGGATATACAAAAATTGCAAATACTTTTCCTTGATTGGATTCTTTTTTTATTTTTTCAATTACTGGGATTAAAAATGCCTCTGTTTTTCCTGATGCTGTTGGTGCTTCAATTACAATATTTTCTCCAAATACTATTTCTTGAATTGCATCTTCTTGAAATTTATAAAATTGATTTATTTTTAATTCCTTGAGATAATCTGAAATATTTTCATCTAATCCTAATTCCTCAACTTTACATCCCATTTTAGGCTCAGAATTCTTTAAAATTTTATAATCTGAAATAAAATCTTTTTTTGAAAATAAAATCTCTTCAATAAATTCTTCTGGACTAATTTTGCCAATCATTTCTTTAATTTCTTTTTCTGATCTAATGATCCCTTCATCTGTCAATCCTTCAGTCAGCCCTTTTTCAGTAACTAATCCTTTATCAAACCTTTCTAAAAATTCTAGAAATACTTCATCTGGATTTTTTGAAAATTCTAATATATCTTCAATACCACATTTACTACAAGACACATGCATTTTTTTGTTGAATGTTTTTTGAATTTCAATTTTTGATTTACATTTTGGACATGAAAATTTCAAGATCTAATAAATAAGAAATATCAGGTGATTTATTGTTTAATTTTTTTCATAACCAATGAGATTATTAACCTAGAAACCATCTTCAATTTAAAAATGAAAAAAATAGAAATTAATCATATTTACAATCAAAATTGTATTGATGGAATGAAATTAATTCCTAAAAATAAAATTGACCTTGTAATTACTGATCCTCCATTTGCTATTAATTTTAAAGCAAAAAAAGCCAATTACAATCGAACTGCTTCTAATGTATTGTCTGGATATAATGAAATTAAGCCTGAAGATTACTATGATTTCACATTCTCTTGGATGAGTGAAGTGTTTAGAATTTTAAAGGATTCTGGAAGTATGTATGTTTTTTCAGGCTGGAATAATCTTAAGGATATTTTATCTGCTTTAGATGATGTTGGATTTACAACTATCAATCATATTATTTGGAAATATCAATTTGGGGTTGTTACAAAAAAGAAATTTGTTACTTCTCATTACCATTGCCTTTATGTTTGCAAAGATGATAAACAACGAAAATTTTTCCCCTTTTCTAGATTTAAAAAAGAGGATAAAACTGAGAATGGTCGTAGTCTTCATTATCGTGATAAGGAGGATGTTTGGGATATTAAAAGAGAATATTGGACTGGAGATGAAAAAACACCTACTAAACTTCCATCAGAAATAATTAAAAAATTATTGGAGTACTCTAGTGAAAAAAAAGATGTTGTGTTTGACCCTTTTCTTGGTTCAGGACAAACTGCTGTTGTAAGTAAATCTCTGAATCGTCGTTTTATTGGATTTGAAATTGTTCCTGATTATTATAAATTTGCTAAAAAGAGATTGGATAAAGATCTGTATCGAATTAAAAAAGCAAAGTAATTTTATTTTGTTTTACTAGTATCTGTTGTTTTCTGAGTAGTATCTGTTGTTTTTTGACCTATCTTTGAAGAAATTTCTTTTTGAAGTTCTTCGTTTGTTTTCCCTTCTGTTTTAATTCCAGCTGATTTGGATATCATTTCCAATTTTTCCCTTTCTGTTTCAACTGGACCTGAAATTTTTGGCATTTCTTCAGTTACTTCTTTCATTTGTTGTTGAATTTCATTTTTTGCATTATTGTATTCGCTCATAACTTTTCCCATTTTTTTAGCAACTCCTGGAAGTTTACCAGTTCCTAAAACTAACACAACCGCAGCAAAAATAATTATCATCCATTCACTTCCGCCTATATTCAATGAGTACTCTAACATGTTCAGTCATTTTTTGATTTAAAATTAAACGTAATGTTTCATATTGTGCCTAATTCATTTGTTATTTAAAATAATTATTTATTCACTAATTTTTAATGGCTCTAATTTCTTTCTTGAAATTATTGCTAGTATTGTGATTCCTACTCCTATGATGGAAAATATGATGTATGGTGTTTCATTTCCAAATGATTGAGTTATTGGCCCTCCTATAGTTGGCCCAACTGCCCATCCTAACCCAAAAATTGTTTCATATGCTCCAATAATTTTTCCAGATATGCCTTTTTTTGTTTTACTTAAAATAATTTCTAAGGTTAATGGGAAAAATATACTAAATCCAAATCCCATTAAAACTAGAGCAATTCCAAACATAATAATTGAATCTGCAACAACTGATATTGCTAATCCAATTGAAACTGCTAGTGTTGCTGCAATCAAAGTTTGACTTGTTTTTTTTGCAAATTTTCCTGCTAATGCAAGCGAAACTACTCGTGAAATTCCAAAAGCAAAATATAGGTATAGAATATCTGTTGCACTCATTCCTTTATCATTAAGAAATGCCGGAAAAATTGTTAAAATTATGCCAAATGCCGATGTACAAAAAATTAATAGTGTAATTACTTCTGGAAATTTTTTCATATCTTTAATTGCTGAAAAAGAAAATTTTTCATGTTGTTTTTTGATCTTTTTCCTTGATGCTAATAGTGCAGTAATTATTGCTGCAGCTAAAATGAATGCTGCAATTTGGAATAATATTCTATATGTGACCTCTATGTTTTCTAAAAATGCTGTACCTATCAATGGCCCTATCATAAAACCCATTACAAAAAACATTGTAAACCATGAGATGTTTTTCACTCTATTTTTTTCTGTACTTTCATTTGAAATAATGGCCTCACATGGTGGCCAGAAAAATGCATGAGCTATACCTGTCATTATTCTGAACCCCATTATTTCTGGAACTGACTGTGCAATGGATAGAAGATAAATTGATGCTGAGTTGATTGCTGCCCCTATTGCTAGTATGTATGCATTGTTTATTCTATCTAATAATATTCCTACAAAAAGTGGAATGAACATGTATGGGACAAAATTTGCTAATCCGATTAAACCTAATTCTGAATATGTTGCACCAATTACATTTTTTGCAAAAATTGGAAGTAATGGACCATGAAGACCATATGATATGCCTATGATTAATCCTGTTAGGTTTACTAAAATTAAAACTCTATTCATTTGTATGCTGCAACCATTATTGCACCACCCATAAGATCTTTCTCGAATTCAACTCGTGAAAATTTTTCTAATAGTAATTCTTCCAGTTTTTTATTTTGAGGCCATCTTTGGAATGTGCCATACAATGTTCCAAATTTTAATCCTAATCTTCCTCCTGCACTAAATGCTAGAATTGGCAGAATACATCTTAGGTAAAATGCAACTCCTGCCCTGATAAATCGTTTGTCTGGTTTTCCTAAATCTACAATTACCATTCTTCCTTCTTTTTTTAATACTCTATGAATTTCAGAAATTGCAATTCTTAAACTAATTACATCTCTTAATGAATACCCGCACAATACTGCATCAAATTCTTCATCTCTAAATGGAATATGTTCAAAAATACCATTTGCCATATCTGGGGTTTTTTCAAAATGTGAACCTGTATTTTTGAGCATTGGTACTAGAGGATCATAAAGTGTAACTGAAATATCTCCACCTGTAATCTTTAGTGCTGTTTTAGACATATTTCCAAATCCGGAACCTGCATCTAAAATTTTATTTCCTTTGAACACCCTTCCTGAAATTCCTCGATTTCTATGCTCTACATCTTTACCTAATGATATTATTGAATTAACTTTATCGTAAATTGGAATAATTTCTCGAAGTACTTCTATAACTTCACTCCAATAGCTACTTCCTAAACCCAAATTTGTTTTCTCCTTGTATCTAATTGAATATTTTTCAAATCTAAAATTTTTATTCGTTTGTAAACTTTGATACGTTTTTAGAATAATTTTGTAAATCTGCATCTGAAACTTTTTCAAACACTTTTGATTCTGATGTGACTTTGGCCATTTTTACATTTTTAATTTCATCTTTTACTTCTGCTTTGATATTAATTGATGCAATAGCTAATGCTGCTGCATCTTCTAAACTCATATCTGGATTATAATTTTTTTCTAAGAATGAATTTACTTCATCAGCTCCTGCACCTATTGCAACTGCTGTAAATTGTACATAAGTTCCACTAGGATCTACTACGTATACTGATTCACCTTTTTGGTCAATTCCTGCAATAATCATAGAAACACCATTTGGACGTACTCCTCCATATTGTGTAAACTGATGAGCCGTATCTGCTAAATATTTTGCAACTGTTGCAATTTCTACTGATTCGTCGTATGTCATTCTGTTGCCTTGTGAAAATGCTCTTGCACTATCTACTTGAACACGTGCATCTGGAATATACCCTGCTGCTGCAACGCCAATATGATAATCTACTTGAAAAATTTTCTGTGTAATATTTTTTGTTTGTAATGCTCTTGCCTTTTCCTCAACTGCCATTACAACTCCTTGTTTAGTACTAATTCCAATTGCTAATGTTCCTCTTTTTACTGTCTCAATAGCATATTCTACTTGATATATTCTGCCATCTGGAGAATACATTGTAGGTGTCATATCGTAACCTCGTGATGCCATCATGATATCAAAACTTTATTCTCAGTCAATTTAAGGGTAATTGTCTCTAGTTTATTGCAATTTTATTTTTTTAAAAATTTCGATCTCTCTTTTTGAACCAAACTTATATAATCTGAATGGTATTTTTATCGTAATTATGGTAAAGTCAGATCCATTTTCAAATGCAACTAAACAAGTCAATGACGCTTGTGATATTCTTGGTATTACCGATAAAGGCATTCGTGAATATCTTGCAATGCCAAATAAAATGTTGAGAGTGAAGATTCCTGTTAAAATGGATAATGGAAAAATTAGAATATTTACTGGTTTTAGAAGTCAACACAATAACGATAGAGGTCCATACAAAGGCGGTATTCGTTACTTTAATCCTGAAGGTGGTGTTGAATATATGGAAAGAGAAGTTATGGCACTTTCTTCATGGATGACATGGAAATGTGCAATTGTTGATGTTCCTTTTGGTGGTGGAAAAGGTGCAATCTATGTTAATCCAAAAACTGAAAAACTCAGTGATGGTGAAATGGAGAGACTAACAAGGGGATTTGCTTTTAAAATTTCTGAAATCATTGGACCTGAAAAAGATATTCCTGCCCCTGATGTTTATACAACTGGTAGAGAAATGACACAAATTATGGATACTTTTAGTAAATTAAATGGAAACAAATATTCTCCAGGTGTAATTACAGGAAAACCAATTTCAATGGGTGGTTCTTTGGCAAGAAATGTTGCAACTGGATTAGGAACTGCATACACTGCAAGAGCTGCAGCAAAAATTTTGAAAATTAATTTAAAAGGTGCAAAAGTAGTTTTACAAGGATTTGGTAATGCCTCTACATTTGCTGGTGAATATCTAGAAAAAATGGGTGCAATTGTAGTTGGTGTTAGTGATTCAAAAGGTTCTATTTTAATTCCAAAAGGTGCTAAAGTTAGTAAAATTATGGAACATAAACAAAAAACTGGTTCTGTTGTAGATTTTACTGGAAGTAAAAAAGTTTCTACTGAAGAATTACTAACTGCAAAATGTGATATTTTAATTCCCGGAGCTTTAGAAAATCAGATTACTGCTGCAATTGCAAAAAAACTTAATTGTAAAATTATTGCTGAAGCTGCAAATGGTCCAACATTACCTGAAGCAGATCCTATCATTGAACAGAAAAAAATTCTTGTTGTTCCTGATATTTTAGCTAATTCTGGTGGTGTTTGTATTTCTTATTTGGAGTGGGTTCAAAATAATATGGGATATTATTGGAGTTTTGATGAAGTTGCATCTAAAATGGAGAAAAATATTACACAAGGATTCAAAGACACCTATGCATTATCTAAAAAACACAAGATTGACATGCGTAAGGCTGCAATGGTTTTAGCAGTTGGACGTGTTTTAGAAGCATTTAATCAAAAAGGTATCTGGCCTTAATTCAATTCATCTCTATAATTGACATTTAATTCCCATTATGTCTAATGTCCTACTAATACAAAATACTACATCTGAAGGTTCAGGATATCTGGGTAAATTATTGACTAATGATGGATTTGATATTACTTCAGTTAATGCAAAACATGAGAAAATTCCTGAGAAAAGATTTTCACTTGTAGTAATTTTAGGTGCCCCTCAAAGTGCTAATGATGATTTACTTTATCTCCGACAAGAACAAAAACTAATCAAAAACTATGTTCAGAATGATATCCCTGTTTTAGGAATTTGTTTAGGGTCACAACTAATTGCAAAAACTTTTGGTGCTAAAGTCTACAAGGGGCCCAAAAAAGAAATTGGATTTTATCATGATCTTATGATTCCAAATAATTCTAAACTATTTCATGGGTTCAAAAATCCCTTTACTGTATTTCATTGGCATGGTGATACTTTTGATTTACCTGTTGGTGCTACTAGATTAGCATTATCTGAAAATTATTCAAATCAAGCATTTCAATACAAATCTGCAATTGGCCTTCAATTTCACCTTGAAGTGAATGAACAAATGGTACATCTTTGGCTTGATAACACCGAAGAAAAATTACGAGAAATTCCTTATATTGATCCTCTAAAAATTCGATCAGATATCAATCAAAATATTTCTATTGTTAAATCAAACATGGAAATTTTTTACAATAATTTTAAATCTGAATTTGGGCTTTGACCAAAGTTTAATATATTGAGTTTTGATTTCATCGATCGAACAATGACTGATGTGAATAAACTTTTTGAAGAAACAATCAAAACCGATCACAAAGTCATTACTGAAGAATTATCTAAATCTATTCTCAAAACTTATGGAATTAAAGTTCCACCTTATGCCCTAGCAACATCTGCATCTGAGGCTGTAAAACAAGCAAAAAAAATTGGTTTTCCACTTGTAATGAAAGTAGTGTCTCCACAAATTTTACACAAAACTGATGTTGGTGGAGTTAAAGTTGGAATTAACGATATTGCTGATGTTAAAAAAACATTTGATGATATGTTTAATCGTCTTTCTAAAAAGAAAGGCGTTAATGTCAAAGGAATTCTTTTGGAGAAAATGGTTCCAAAAGATGGTGTTGAATTAATTGTAGGTATTCAAAATGATCCTCAATTTGGTCCAATGATTATGGTTGGATTGGGTGGAATTATGACTGAAGTTTTCAAAGATGTTGCATTTAGAATGCTTCCAATTACAACATCTGATGCAAAATCTATGTTGAATGAACTAAAGGGTTCAAAACTTCTAAAAGGATTTCGTGGTAGTGCTCCAATTGATCTAAACATGATTTCAAAGGCACTTGTACAAATTGGAAAAATGGGTGTCGATAATGCAGATTATGTTAACAGTATTGATTTTAATCCTGTAATTGTATATCCAAAATCTTACTTTGTAGTAGATGCAAAAATTATTCTTAATAATGAATTAAAAAAGAATTCAATCTCAAAAGCAAAACCAAATACAACATCCATGGAGTCCTTCTTTACTCCAAAATCTGTTGCATTAGTTGGTGCATCTGCAACACCTGGAAAAATTGGGAATTCTGTATTAGATGCACTTGGAAAACAGGATTACAAAGGTAAAGTATACCCAATTAATCCTAAACAAACCTCTATTCTTGGACTCAAGTGTTATCCTTCCTTGGATGCAATTACTGAAAAAATTGATCTTGTTGTTATTTGTGTTGATCTTTCTGCATGTGGAGAAATTATGAAAACTTGTGCAAAGAAAGGAATCCATAATGTTGTAATTGTTTCTGGTGGCGGAAAAGAACTTGGTGGTGATAGAGCTATAATGGAAGCTGAAGTAAAAGAATTATCTTTAAAACATAAAATTCGTGTAATTGGTCCTAATTGCATTGGAATGTTTAATGCCGCAAATAGGCTTGATTGTGCATTCCAAGGACAAGAAAGAATGGTACGTTCAAAATTGGGACATGTTGCATTCTTCTCACAAAGTGGAACTATGGGAATTAGCATGTTGGAAAGTGCTGATTTGTTTGGTTTATCAAAAATGATCAGTTTTGGTAATCGTTCTGATGTTGATGAAGCTGATATGATTTGGTATGCTGCAAATGATCCTCAAACTAAAGTAATTGGATTATACGTTGAAGGATTTGGAGATGGTAGAAAGTTCATCAATACAGCTAAACGTGTAATGAAAGTTCATCAGAAACCTATTGTTATTTGGAAGAGTGGAAGAACTAGTGCTGGTGCAAAACAAGCTGCATCTCATACTGGTTCTCTTGGTGGTTCAAATGCAATGATTATGGGTGCATTCAAACAAGCAGGAATTATTTCAGTTGATAGTTATCAGGAATTAGTTGGAGTCTTAAAGGCACTAGCTTGGCAACCTGCAGCAAAAGGCAATCGTGTTGCTATGACTAGTAATGGTGCTGGTCCAATGATTGGTGGAATTGATCAATTAGAAAGACTAGGTCTTACAATTGGAAACCTTACGCCAAAAATTCGTAAAAACATAAAGGATCATTTCCCACCTGCTGTTCCAATTCATAACGGTAATCCTGCAGATGTAGGTGGCGGTGCAACTGCTGATGATTATAATTTTGTTCTTGAACAATTTTTAGATGAAAATAATATTGATATTGCTATGCCATGGTTTGTATTCCAAGATGATCCTCTTCAGGAAACAATTGTTGATTATTTAGCTACTCTTTCAAAGAAACAGAAGAAACCAATTATTGCTGGAGGTAACGGTGGTCCGTATACTGAAAAAATGATAAAATTAATTGAACAACATAATGTTCCAGTTTATCAAGACCTTAGAACTTGGGTTGCAGCTGCATCTGCATTAGCTCAATGGGGCAAAACTCGCGGTAAATAGATAACATTTAAGTTTCGTATAATTTCCGCTGTAACTATGTCACTAGTTACCACATCTACTTCTGATGGCATTTGTACTGTCAAAATCAATAGACCTGACAAACTCAATGCTATGAATACTGATGTTGCAAAAGAACTAATCACAACTTTTGAATCTCTCAATCATAATGATGATGTTAAAGTTATCATTTTGACTGGTGAAGGTGAGAAAGCATTTTCTGCAGGAGCTGACATTGAATATATGTCTAAAATTTCTGCAGATGAATCTGTCGAATATGCAAAAACCGGACAACTTGTAACTGCAACTGTTGAACTTGTTAAACAACCTACAATTGCGGCAATCAATGGATTTGCATTAGGTGGAGGTTGTGAACTTGCAATGTCGTGTGATATTAGAATTGCAGCTGACACTGCAAGATTAGGCCAACCAGAAGTAACAATTGGAATTCCTCCTGGATGGGGTGGAACACAAAGATTAATGAGAATTGTGGGAATAGCAAAGGCAAAAGAACTTGTCTATACTGGAAAAATGATCAAAGCTGATGAGGCAAAAGAAATTGGTTTAGTTAACCAAGTAGTACCTCTTGCATCATTACAAGAAGAAGCTTTGAAAATGGCACAACAAATTGCTGGATGTTCAACTATGGGTGTTCAGATGTCTAAAGTCGCAATCAATAAAGGAAGAAATGCAGATCTTGATACTGGTCTTGCCATTGAACTCCTTGCTTGGAGAAATTGCTTTACACATCCTGATCGTGAAGAAAGAATGACCGCATTTGTAAATAAATCCAAAAAATAAGCTATTTCTGACTCTTTTTTATTTTTATTATTTTTTAAACCTAGTAAATTACTAGTATGTTAAAGAGGAAAAGCTTATTATATTTTAAAATTGATTTTTGATCATAATGGCAACTGAACAAACACAAAAAATGGTTACAGTTACTGCAAAAGCAGCTGAGAAAATTCATGAATTCATGAAAGAAGAAGCCGAATCCCCTGAATACTTACGAGTATATGTTCAAGGTGGAGGTTGTTCTGGACTATCTTATGGAATGGGCTTTGAAAAAGCACCAGAAGAAGATGATTTAGTTCTTACAGAAAATGGAGTAAAACTCTTAGTTGATAGCTACAGTGTTGATCATTTACAAGGTGCAAACGTTGACTATATTGAGAGCCTAATGGGATCTGGATTTAAAATTAACAATCCAAATGTTACAAAATCCTGTTCATGTGGTCACTCATTTAGTACTGAATAAATCCGTATTTTTATTTTTATTTTTATTTTCCTTAGCATTTGCTATGTTGAAAATTTAGTTATTATTTTGCGATACCCTCATATATCGTAAATTGGAATTTCATTTATAATGATAAAGGAGATCAATAATTTATGCCTCAAACAGGTATTGTCAAGTACCACGTAAAACTTTCATACGAAGTAGATGGACTCGTTGAACGAGCCGATATAATCGGTGCCATATTTGGACAAACAGAAGGACTCTTAGGACCTGAAATGAATCTGAATGAATTACAACGAGTTTCAAAAGTAGGTCGTATTGAAGTTGTTACTAAACCTACTTCTAATACTACATCTGGTACTGCGTTGATTCCTATGAGTACTGATATTGATACATGTGCATTAATTGCTGCAGGTATTGAAAGTATAGATAAAGTTGGACCATTTGATTGTAAATTTAATTTAGATACTATTGATGATGTAAGAGCTGCAAAGAAGTTTGATATTGTAAAACGTGCAAAAGAAATTAAGCAAAAGTGGGCAACAAAAACCGTTAGTGAAGGTGAAAATATGTTAAATGATGTACATCAAGGTGACTCTGGTAAACTTTCTACATATGGTCCATCAAAATTAACTTGTAGTTCTGGAGCATTTACTTCAAAATGGATAATTCTTGTTGAAGGCCGAGCTGATGTAATTAATCTTTTACGAGCTGGATATGACAATGTTCTTGCAATTGAAGGTGCAAAAATTGATGAATCTATTAAAGAATTATGTGCTGAAAAAGACACTGTTGTTGCTTTTATTGATGGAGATAGAGCTGGTGGATTTATTCTTAAGGAACTCAAATCTGTTGTTACACTTGATTATGAATTACAAGCAGATGAAGGTGTTGAAGTAGAAGAGTTAACTCCTCAAAGACTTGATGAAATTTTAAGACCTATTGCTGATGAAATTAAAAATGGTAAACCTGCACCAAAACTTGCAAGTGCAGATGATAAATCTATTTCAGAAGTAGCAGCCAAAGTTTTTCCAACTCTAAATGAAACTCTTGAAGCTGTTGCCTTGGATAGTGATCAAAATCAAATTTTCAAAGTTCCAATAAGCGAAGTTGTTAGTAAACTATCCTCACAATCTGGCATCAAATATCTTTTATTGGATGGTATCATTACAAAGAGACTTTTAGAAGGTGCAAAAAATGCTGGAATTGAATGTGTAGTTGGACACAGAGTTGCAAAATTGCCTAGTTCTGATACTGGCATGACCCTAAAAACATTCGCTGACTTAGGCGTTTCTTAGGAATTTAGATGACTGAACTAAAAATTCAGCACCTCTTAACTCTCTCTTATCTGTTATCTAAAGGAGCAAAATACAACTATGTTACCCTTACAAGTTCTTCTTTGGGAAAAAGTATTCATAAATCACAACAAGCAGCATCTAAACATTTACTCGAACTAGAACAAAATAAATTCATTACACGAATAATTAGTGGACGAAAAATTTCAGTAAAAATTACCAGTAAGGGTTTTTCTGAGATAGTAAAACTATCTTCTACTTTACAAAAAAGCCTAGATTCTTCACCCTCCCATGTTGATCTTGAAGGTACTTTGATTTCGGGAATGGGTGAAGGTGCATACTATATGGGATTGAAAGGTTATAGTAAACAATTCAAATCTAAAATTGGTTACGTTCCGTTTCCTGGAACTTTTAATGTTAGATTAGATCAAAAAATTCATCAAGAATCCATTAAACAATTTGAAACTTTAGATGGAATTAAAATTAAAAGCTTTTGTGATGGTAAGAGAACATATGGTTGGGTAAAATGTTTTTCAGCCAAATTAAATAATACGATTAATTGTCAGTTGATCATACTTGAGCGTACTCATCATGATGATTCTGTAATTGAATTAATCTCAAAAGTTTGTTTACGTAAAAATAGTAAATTCAAAGATGGTTCCAAAGTTTCAATTAAAATTGAAATTAATTCTTAGATTCCATGGATTGATTCCCCGTATTCTTTTTCAATTTTAGAACTAGAACTTTCTGGCATTGGGGATTGTAATCTAGCAACCTTTGCATTTAATTTAATTTTTTTACACCCTTCTGTGATGTATCTCTCTTGATGAATTTGATCATATCCTAATGCAATAATTTGTGGTTTAACATGATTTACTGTTTTAAAAATATCATTTTCTTGCCCAATCAAACAAAGATCCACCACTTCTAAGGAATTCACTAATTCCTGTCTTTGCTCTTGACTGTGTATTGGAGTTCTTTTTTTCATTTTAACTGCAGTATTGTCAGTTGCTACAACCACCACTAAAACATCCCCTAGTAATTTTGCAGCATTTAATGTATGAATATGCCCTGGATGAATAATATCAAAAACCCCTCCTGCTAATACTATGCGTAATGAATCTCTTCCTATTTCTGTAAGTGTAATTCTATCTTCATTCACTAATTTTTTTTCAATTAATTCTTTAATTTTATCATTAAATTGACTATCTGGCAACATACATTTTTTCTTAATTATGTCTGTAGGGTTTTTTTCATTAATTTGACATACATACATTGTCGAGAGAATTGTTTTTTCAATTAATTCCAATATTCTTTGTACATTTTGACCTATTCTTTAATTTATTGATAATTTTACATTTTAAATTCAAGGCCTTTTGCCAATCTTAATGCATCAACGAGTCCATCTGCATACCCTATGCTCAAAATTGCATTTTCATCTCGACCTTCGTCGAGAAATATCTCTGCCTGCTCAATGTATAATTCTGCATTCTCTAAAATCACTTTGAATTCTTTTTGATTTTTATAATGTGGTATGACTTCTTCGAGAGCCTCTCGTACCATTGGAACATATTTTTTCATCATTTGTTTTGAAATTTTTTCTGTTTTTTCAGAATTATCAAATGGTTCATCTATACACTGGCCAAATAATTTGAGCGCATCTGATTCTGTAAAATGCAATCTTCCTGGAATAATTACTGTGTGGGGCGGTTTTCCAAAATCTATTTTTGCTAGACTGGATATTTTACCTGAAACTATTGCCTGATCTTTAAAGCCAATTCTTGAAGCAACTATGGCATAACTTGATTCTGTAAGAACTTTTCTTCCTTGGCCTTCTTCTGTTTCTAGTAACCCCTTTAGTGCATCTTTAGGATCTAAGAAAAAATCTTTGTTTTGATTGTATTCTAATAATAATACGGTGTGGTTATCTTCTATGATATTTTTATAAATTACATAGTATGGATATGTGAGTGATTTCATTTCACTCATTATGGTTGCAATTTTTCCAACTTTGTAAAAATGTAAGCCACACTCTCCTATCATCGATGTAAGTGATGATGATGCATGTATGGAGCGTGTTTCTATGTTTAATTCAATTGCCCTTGCTCGTAATTCAATGTGCGTTGTTGCAATATATGGATCACCGTATGCTAGTAAGACTACATTTTTTTCTATTGACTTTTCTAAAATTTCCTTGCCGTCTTCCACTAACCATCTTTTTGCAGGTATGAATTCTCCTTTTATTGCGTTTTGAATTTTGTCTACATCTGATTTTCCAATGGGACTGGTAAATTGTTCAAGATATACAATGTCTGCATTTGATATTATTTCTAACCCTTCAACTGGAATAGATTCAAATCCTGAAATTCCTAGACCTACAAACGATAACATTATTGTAATTTTTTATCATGAAGTCTTTTTAAATGCTGTAAAGTTGCTTTGAGAATTTCTATACCTTTTAGATATT
This sequence comes from uncultured Candidatus Nitrosopumilus sp., assembly GCA_905612295.1. Classification (GTDB taxonomy): domain Archaea; phylum Thermoproteota; class Nitrososphaeria; order Nitrososphaerales; family Nitrosopumilaceae; genus Nitrosopumilus. The sequence goes on along the minus strand of CAJQRN010000042.1, from coordinate 10,001 downwards.
CCTCAATTGAAACCTTTTCATCTATTGTATGAGCTTCATGTGGATCCCCTGGACCATACGTTACAACTGGAATTTTCCATTGACTGCCTAAAACATTCATGTCCCCTGTACCTGTTTTTCTAACTAAAGTTGGTCTGGATTTTACTACTTGTATTATTCCTAGTGTAAATGCTCTAACTAATGCTGAATTATGTGGTGCTTCAAATGGTTCCGTTTCATCTAAAATTGAATAAAATGCTTCAACTTCCCTATTTTGAGCTATTTCTTTAACTAAAGTTGCAATTTTCTGTTCAATTGTTTTACAATTCATGTCTACTGGAATTCTTATGTCAAAAAGAGTTTCACACTCTTTTGGTGTTATGTTGTGACTTGTCCCGCCCTTGATTTCAGTAATGGTTGCAGTTAACAACATTGATTTAGTTTTTCCATCTTGATTTGCTTCCAATTTTTCTTTTAATTCTTTTACAAATATTATTGATTCTTCAATTGCATTTTTTGAAAGCCACGGTGCACTTGCATGTGAACTATCTGGAACACTGATTTTTAGATTAATTGCTAATCTGCCTTTGTATGCAATTGTTACTTGCTTAATTCCACTTGGTTCTCCAAACACTGCATAATCAATTTTCATTTCTTTTTTTACAATATTTTTAATTCCTATTGCATTCCCTTCTTCATCCACCGCACCTACAAAAATTACCGTTCCTTGATTTTTTTCAATTGATGCTGCAGCAAACAACATTGCCATTAATGGTGCTTTTGCATCTGATGCCCCACGACCATACAATGAATCACCTTCTGTTCTAACTTTTACTTTTCCTGGTACTACATCCATATGACCACATAACATTATTCGTGGTTCTCCTGTTCCTTTTTTTGCAATAACGTTTCCTACTTCGTCAATTTGTATATCTTCAAATCCTAAATCATCACACTTATCTGCTAAAAATTCTGCCATTGGTTTTTCACTAAGTGACGGTGTGTACAGTCGAAGTGCTTTTTCTAACATCTTTGTTGCAAACTTTGGGGTTACTGTGAAATGATTGTCCAATTTTATCTTTCTACTTTTAGTGCGTAATCTAGCATTAGAGATGGTATGTCTACATCACATACTCTTACAGTATTTTTGTACTCTGTTGTATTGTTAACTTCATGAACGACAAGGCCTTTTTCTTCACTTTCCATTAAATCTACACCTACGATATCTCCTTGAACTGCATTTTTTGCTTTGATACACATTTCTTCCATTTCTTGTGTTACTTTGCACGGTTCAGCAGTTCCGCCTAATGACATGTTTGTTTTCCAATGTTCTGAATTTCTGTATATGGCAGCCACTATTTTATCTCCTACCATAATTGCTCTAATGTCTCGTGGTGGTCTTTTGACAAATTCTTCCAAGTAATGAATTTGATAAATTGGATACATTGTTTCTCTACTTTCAATTATTCCTTCAGCTGATTCTTTATCATTTAATTTTGAAATTAATCTTCCCCAACTACCTACTGTTGGTTTTATTACTTTTGGATATCCGTTTGTTTCTAATGCTTCTAACGCTGCATCCTTAGAAAACGCCACTGTGGCATCTGGTGTTGGAACTCCAAATTTCTTTAGTAACATATGTGTAAATAATTTATTTCCTGCAAAAACTCCTGTGTTTAAACAATTGATTACCTTAACTCCTAATCCTTCAAGAGCTGCAGTTGCATGTAAATTTCTATAATAGCTTACACATCTTTGAATAACTACTCCATAGTCTTCAGGCTTTTTTTCTAAATCTAATGCCAGTTTTTTACAATCTACCATCTGTATGTTGATGTTCTTTTTTTTACCTGCTTCTAAAAGAGATTTTTCTTCCCAACGTATGGAGTCATAAAGAATTGTAACATCGGTCACTGTCCCCAATCCTCACCAACTGTTTGAGCTGGCTTTAGATCGAAACCTTCTGAGCTTTTTACTAATTCAAAACTTGCGCCGCATTCTGGACATGTTACAATTTCACCTTCAAGTGCATCACTTGGCAATGATATCTCTGCATCACATTCTTCACATTTTGACATATTTCTTACTCTTTTTTCCTCTTTATTTATCTTCAATTATCTTTTTTTCAAGTCTATCTTCAAGTGGGATTTCTATTAGATCACCCATTCTTAGATTTTTTAGTCCTGCTGCCACTGCTTTTGCACCTATATCGTCTTTTTCTAACCCTAGTAACGACATCAAGTAGGCTGCACCTGTTTTTCCTGCCAATTCACCAAATACTATTCTTCTTCTATTTCCAACAGCTCTTGGTGGGATTGGTTCGTAAGCTGCTGGATTCTTTAAAATTGCTGCAAGATGTGTACCTGCTTTGTGTTTATATGCTGATGTCCCTACGATTGGTTTTGAATCATATGGTTTGATTCCTGTATAATCTTCAATTAATTTTGATAAATCTAATAGCATATCTAATCTAAAATCATTTGGAGATTTATACAGGTAAGTTAGTGCTACTGCAACTTCTGCAAGTGCTGGTATACCTGTTCTTTCTCCTATACCATCAATAGTGGTGTGGATTTGATCAACCCCTGCATCACATGCTGAAAATGCATTTGCTACTGCAAAACCAATGTCGTTATGAACATGCGCATCTAATGGAACATCTACAACTTCTCTAACTTTTTTTACAAAATTATACATTCCAATTGGACGTAAAATTCCAACTGTATCTGGAAGACTAATTCTATCTACACCTGCTTCTTCAATTGCTTTGCATACCGTTAGTAAAAATTCTGGTTCTGCTCTACTTCCATCTTCTACTGTAAATCTAATTTTTAATCCATGCAACTTTGCATACTCTACTGTTCCCACTGCTCTTTCCAAAGCTTCTTCTCTGGATATTCGTAATTTGTCTTTTAGATGTATGTCTGAAATTCCTAAATATGCTGCACACCATTTTGCATCACAGTCTAATGATGTATCAATATCTTCCTTAAGTGCACGTCCATGTGATACAATATCTGCTGTTAGTCCTTGTTTGATAATTGTTTTAGTTGCTTCCTTATGATCTTTTGATACTATTGGTGAAATTTCTATTTGATCCACTCCAAAATAATCTAGCATCCATGCAATCTGAATTCTTTGTTTATTTGTAAATGAAACACCCGGATGTTGCTCACCTTCTCTTAGTGTACTATCTAACACTCTAATCTTTTTTGGATTCTTTTCATATCCGTTGTAGATATTTGCATAGTGATTCGGATCTTTCATTACTGAATTCGTTAACCTAAATTGATGATATAAACATATTCGTACTATTTTCGTTGGAAATAATTGTTATTGATACTAAATTAGTTTTTAATTAAAATTTTAAACCGAAACTCGTTTTAGATAACTTTTCTTAAAATAATCACAGTATTGGTATCCACTACCCCTGTGATTTTTCTTAATGCATCTATGGTGTTATTAATTTCTGCAATATTTGGTGCGCTAATTATTGTTGTAATGTCATATTGTCCTGTAATTTCATAAACTGTTTTCACTCCTTCTAACCCTACAAGCTTTAGAGATACTTTTGATGTGTCTGTTGCAGAATCTACTGAAACTAAAACAATTGCACTTGTGATATTTTCCTCACCTAATTCTATTGTAAATTTATTAATTGTTTTACTATCTACTAAATTTTTAACTCGTCTTCTAACTGCTGATTCTGACAGTTTTAATTTTTTCCCAATATCTACAAATGATTCTCTGGAATCTTCTTTTAGATATCCTACAATTTTTTCATCAACTTTATCTTTAAACATTTTTCTTTTCCTCTTCCTTAGTTATTACAACATCTAATGCATCTAAAACTTTTGTTACATCTCCTTCGGTAATCACTAATGGGGGCAATATTCTAAGAATATTTCTTCCTGAATATAACATCAAGACACCTTCTTCAATTAACCCCATCAAAATATTTTTTACCTCAAATTTCATTTCAATTCCAATCATTAGCCCCTTACCTCTAATTTCTCTAATCATTGTATGTTTTTCTTTCAATTTTTCTAATCCTTCTTTGAACATTTCTCCCATTTTTTTAGAATTTTCAATTAGACCATCTTCTGTAATTGCTGTTAATGCTGCAATTCCAGCTGCGCATGATATTGGATTCCCGCCAAATGTTGATGAGTGTTCTCCTTTGCTTATTACTGCTAAAATATCTGGTCTGACTAATGTTGCACCCATCGGTACTCCTCCTGCAATTCCTTTTGCAAGGCATAAAATATCTGGTACCGTATTCCAATGATCCCCTGCCCATAATCGACCAGTTCTTCCAAGACCTGCTTGTATTTCGTCAAAAATTAGTAGGATTCCTTTTTCATTACATAGTTTTCTCACTTCTTGTAAAAATCCATCTGGTGCAACAACTATTCCACTTTCTCCCTGAATAGGTTCCAAAATAATGAATGCTGTATCTTCATCAATTACGGAACGAAGTGAATCCATATCTCCAAATGATGCAAAAGAAACTTTTTCAACTAAAGGTGAAAATGCTTTTCTATATTTTGGATTAAATGTTAATGATAATGCTCCAAATGATTTTCCATGGTATGATCCTTTCATTGCAACCATTCCTTTTTTCCCTGTAAACTTTCTCGCAAATTTCATTGCAGCTTCAACTGCTTCTGCCCCACTATTGTTAAGATGAACTTGTGTTAATCCCTTTGGAGCTATTTCAATTAATTTTTTCAAAAAGCCTTCTCTTGTTTTATTGTATAATGAACTATGTACAGTAATTATTTTATCAACTTGTTCTTTGATTGCGTTGTTAACTCTTTGATTTTGATGTCCAACTAATGCTACTCCATATCCTCCCATACAATCGATGTATTCTTTTCCTTCTATGTCCCAAACATGAGCCCCAACACCTCTTTCAATTGTAACTGGAAATCTCTGATAGAGATTTCCCATATGTTGATCTTCACTCATGTTCAATCACCGTACAATTATCATGTGCAATAGCTGAAGAAACAGGATTTTCTTTTTGACCATTTGCGATAAATGCTTGTTTAACTCCCATATCTAATGCTTCTGTGGATGCTAAGATTTTCTTTTCCATACCTGGACCTATTTTTGGTCTAATTTCTTTTGCTTCTGCTAAAGTCAATTTTGCTACTACTTCATCATCCATTAAAAGTCCATCTACATTTGTAATGAATAATACTTTGTCACATCCTATACTTCCTGCTACATATGCTGCAGCTCTGTCCCCATCTATGTTGAGAAATTCTGATTCTTCACTAATTGCTATTGGTGAAATTACCGGTGTTAGGCCTTGTTTAAGTAACGATTTGATAAATTCTGAATTAACATTTTTAATTTTACCTGTATATCCTCCATCAATTGCTTGTTTTCTACCTTTTTCATTTATAATCAATAGTTTTTTCTTTCTATCTGCTTCTATTATTCTTGCATCAACTCCAGATAATCCGATTGCATTAATTCCATTTTTTTGTAACATTTGAACAATTGTTTTATTTATTCTACCTGACATTACCATTGTAAAAATTTCTGCAGTTTCTTTGTCTGTATATCTACTCTTAATGCCGCTTGGAGATGTTACAAATTTTGGTTCTTTCCCTAATTGCTTACAAACTTTTGTCACTTCTTTTCCTCCTCCGTGAACTATGATTACTCCTTCTGATTCTGCAATTTTTTTAATATCTGTAATTGTTGATGGGTGTAAATCGTCTACTACACTTCCGCCGATTTTAATTGTGATCATTTCTAAACTGGAGTTAATGGTGTGTATCTTAGTCCGCTCATTTCATCAAAGCCACACATAACATTCATGTTTTGAATAGCAGAACCTGCTGCACCTTTCATTAAATTATCTGATGCTGATAAAGCAATTAATCTATTGTTATCTTCATCTATGTCAAATCCTATATCACAAAAGTTTGAACCTACTAAGAATTTTGGATCTGGGAATTTGTACAATCCTTTTTTATCTCTAATCAATCTAATGAATTTCTCATCACCGTATGCTTCGCGATATATTTTCCATAACTCTTTTTCAGTGATATCTTTTTTCATAAACGTGTGATTTGTACATAGGATACCTCTAACTACATCTACTGCATGTGGACTCATTGAAACACGGATTTTTTTCCCTGCAATTGCACTTAGTTCTTGTTCAATTTCTCCTGTGTGTCTGTGTTTTGCTGGTTTGTATGGTCTGATAACTCCTGCTCGCATTGCATGTGCTGTACCTGAACCAGAACCTGCGCCAGATGATCCAATTTTTGAATCAACAATAATGTGTTCTGTATCTATAATGTCATTTTTAATTAATGGTGCTAGTGCTAGCATTGAAGTAACTGCCATACATCCTGGACAAGAAACAAGCTGTGCTTTTTTTATTTCTTCTCTGTGCAATTCTGGAACTCCAAAAACTGATTTTGGTAAATAATCTGGATGTGGATGTTTCCAACCATACCATTTGTCATATGCTTCTTGGTCGTGTAATCTATAATCTGCACTCAAATCAATCACTTTGATGCCTCTATCGTAGAGTGCTTTCACAATTTCAGTTGCAGTTCCATGCGGCACTGCTGTAAAAACTACATCACATTGATCAGTTAATTTCTCATAATCTAATTCTGAAAAAGTAAGATCTGTAAATCCCTTTAAACTTGGTTGAATTCTATGCAAATATTCTCCAACATGCTGTCTTGATGTTACCATGCTGATTTCAACTTCTGGATGGTTTACAAGAAGACGAAGTGTTTCTCCACCTACATATCCTGATGCTCCTACTACTCCTACTTTCATGTTCAATCTTCAATTAATGGAGTATAATTTATTTTGTTATGTTGCCACTAACTTCTCTATTTTTATTATAAACTGCCTAATTATGTGCTAAAATACCGTAAAAATCATAATTATTCTAAAAAATTTCTATTTTAAAATAAATTTATAGTATGTATGATGAAATTTTTGTTATGATTGATGTAGGTCGTCCTGTAAAAGATATAAAAATAGATTCCAATACTTCTATCGAAAACATCTTTCAAGAATTATCTCAATCTGGAGGATTTGAATCTGTAAATTTATCTGATGGTTTAGAGATTTTAACAGAAATGATTTCTGATGATAAATGTCTCAAATTCATATCATTTGTTGGAGCAATCGTGTCAACAGGATTGAGGGGAATTATCAAAGACATGATGAAAAATAAATGGTTTGATGTTGGACTAACTACGTGTGGAGCTTTAGATCATGATATTGCGAGACACTTTTCACATTACAATGAAGGATCATTTACAATGGATGATATGGAATTGGCAAATCAACATATTCACAGATTAGGAAATGTATTAGTTCCAATGGATAGTTACGGTCCACTTATTGAAGAAAAAATGACTGCATTTTTGGAAGAAGAATATGCTGCAGGAGTTCGAGAAATGAATACCGCTGAAATATGTAAAATGATTGGAAAACATTTGGGTGAAGATTCTTTTCTTTACTGGGCTTACAAAAATGATATCAGTATAGTTGTACCTGGAATTATGGATGGTGCAGTTGGAAATCAAATTTGGATGTTTTCACAATCCCATGGTGATTTCAAATTAAATTTATTTGGCGATGCCAATTTACTTTCTGGATTAATTTTCAAAGCTAAAAAATCAGGAGCATTCATGATTGGTGGTGGAATTTCAAAACATCATACACTATGGTGGAATCAATATCGTGATGGATTGGATTATGCATTTTATATTACAACTGCCCAAGAATTTGATGGAAGTTTAAGTGGTGCATTAGTTAGAGAAGCAATTTCATGGGGAAAAGTCACACAAACTGCAAAACAATCTACATTACATGCAGAAGTTACTACAATCTTACCTTTCATTTATGCTGCATTATTGTCAAAATTAAACAAGACCTCGTAGTTTTTCTAAATTTTCTCCTCTTTTTGAACAATAATTATTTTTAAATTAATTTTTAATGCAACTTTTTATGCTCATCTTTAAAAATAATTATGATTTAACTTGTATCCAAAAACAATCCTAACTTCTTTACTCCTTTTTGTGATTGCTGGATTTTTAGAAATTGGTGGTGGATATCTTGTTTGGTTGTGGTTGAGAAATGATTTTAGTTGGATGTTGGGCGCACTGGGTGGATTTGTATTATTTTTTTATGGAATTGTGCCGACATTCCAAAAAACTCATTTTCATAGGGTCTATGCCGCATACGGTGGTGTGTTTATTGTGATGTCTGTTTTTTGGGGATGGCTAATTGATGGAGTGATGCCTGATAATTATGATGTAATTGGAACCATTATTGCCGTAATTGGAATTTTAATAATTTTTTACTATCCTAGAAAAGGAGAAAAAATTTGATTGACATGCTAACTTCTATTGGCATTTTCTTTTTTGCTGCATTATTGGAAATTAGTGGTGGCTATCTGATATGGCGATGGTTAAAAAATCATCAAGGTAAAATTATTGGATTAATTGGAGGGCTAATTTTATTTTCATATAGTGTGATCATGACTTTACAACCTGAAAATTTTGGAAAAGTCTATGCCGCATACGGTGGAATTTTTGTAATATCTTCTTTATTGTGGGGGTATTGGGTAGATAAGAAAAAACCTGACCGATTTGAAATTTTTGGTTCTATTGTGGTTTTAATTGGTGTTTCTATAATGTTTTATTTTCCACGATAAATTCATATTTTTTATGGTGTCTGTTATGTTTTTTTTATATTTATTTTTTAACATAATCTAACGCAAATTCTATCATTTCTTTTGGTATGTTTCTTTTTGCAACTTTTGCTAATCCTTTGAATTCTACTGTATTGTTAACTTCATGTACTACTATTCCTCTTTCTTCATCTTCCATCATATCAATTCCTAAAATACCTCCACCCATTGCTTTTGATGATTTAATTGCTAACTCTTCCATTTCTTTTGTAATTTCACAAATTTCTGGATCTGCTCCTAAGGCAATATTTGTTTTAAAACCACCAGATGATTTTCTATACATTCCAGCAACTGCCTCATCCCCAATTGTAATTATTCTAATATCTCTTGGTGGTCTTTTTACAACTTGTTGTAAATAATAAATTCTATCGTGGGGACTATCTGTGATATCTCTAATTTCAAAAATTGCTTCCATTGCATCTTTATCTTTAATTGGAATTACACCTCTTCCCCAACTTCCTATTACTGGTTTGATTACTAGTGGATATCCTACTTTTTCTAAATTTTCAGCAGCACTTTGACTTGAAAATGAAAAATATGTTTTTGGTGTTGGAATGTTATTTTTTTTTAAAAGTAATGTCATGAACATTTTATTTCCACAAATACTTGCAACATCAAATTTGTTTAAAACTGGAATGTCTAAAAATTCTAAAGCTGATGTAAAATGAAGACCACGAAAATAACTTACACATCTTTCTAACACTACATCTCCTAAATCAAAATCATCTTTTTTACTATCTGTATTGATTTGAGTAATTTTGGCATCTAACATAATTGCGGTATGGCCTAATTCGGCGGCCGCCTTTTGGAGCATTTTTTCTTCCGTTCTTAAACGGTCAAAAACAATGCTAATTTTTGACATTACTCTCCCCAGTCTTCGCCTACAGTCTCTGCTTGTTTAAGCTCAATATTTGATCCTTCTTTTTTAGAAATTTCAAAGTCAGCTCCACAATCAGGACAAGAGATTATCTCTCCAACTGAGGCATCTTCTGGGATGTTGAGTTTTGCGTCACATTCTGGACAGTTCATGTTTTACTTTTCCTTTTCTTTTGTAATTTATTAGCTTCCGTTGACTGCATTCCCCATAATTCTACAAAACCTTTAGCTAATCTTTGGTCAAATGTGGATTCTGCTCCATAAGTGGCAATATCGTGACTGTACAAAGAATTATCTGATTTTCTACCTACTACCCTTAAACTTCCTTTGTACATCTTTAGTTTCACAGTACCTGAAACTGGTTTTTGAGATGTTTCAATAAATCCATCAAGATCTGCTT
>CAJQRN010000041.1 GCA_905612295.1 uncultured Candidatus Nitrosopumilus sp. | reverse complement strand
AAGTAAAGCAACAACAAAAGAAGAATTACTTTCTGACTTAGAAGATGCAAGAAAAATTCTTTTTGCAACTAGACCTACTGCTGTAAATTTAGGTTGGGGATTAGAAAAAATTATGAATGTTGCAAAGACTGGAGATACTGCTAAACAAATCAGAGAACTAGTAATTTCTACTGCTAAAAAAATGGCAGATGAAGATATTGAAATTAACAAAGCTATGGGGAAAAACGGTTCAGTTCTTTTTGATGATAATGACACAATAATGACTCACTGTAATGCGGGTGCTTTAGCTACTGTGGCATATGGGACTGCATTAGGTGTAATTAGAGCAACTAGAGAAAGTGGAAAAAATGTTAAAGTAATTGCTACTGAAACAAGACCAATTCAACAAGGTTCTAGATTAACAGCTTTTGAATTAAAACATGATGGATTTGATGTTAGTCTAGTTCCTGATACTGCAGTTGGATATTCAATGGCAAACGGATTGGTAAACAAAGTTGTAGTTGGTGCTGATAGAATTGTGAAAACTGGTCATGTCTTTAACAAAATTGGAACTTATCAAGTTGCAACAATGGCAAAACAACATGGAATCCCATTTTATGTTGCAGCACCCCTATCTACTATTGATATGAAAACAAAAGCAGAAGATGTGATTATTGAAATGAGAGACGGATCTGAGGTTACAGGTATTGGTGATAAAAAGACCGCACCTGATGGTATTGGTGTTATCAATCCCGCATTTGATATGACTCCTCCTGAATTAATTGCAGGAATTATTACTGAAAAAGGTGTGGCTACAGCTCCTTTTGAAGAATCTATCAAAAAATTATTCCAAGCTAATTAATACAAAGTTTTTATTCTTTTTTAATCTGCATTATAGAATATGAGTACTGTTTCTGCACAAGCAATCGAGGATTCACTTAAACAATGTATGGATCCTGAAGTTCCTCTGAACATTGTAGAAATGGGTCTAATCTACGGAATTGACGTTAAAGAAAATAATGATGTTGATATTAAAATGACAATGACTACACAAGGTTGTCCTTTACATGAAACTTTAGTTGCAGATGCAACAAGATTTGCTAAAAAAGTCCCTGGAGTAAATAATGTCAATATTGAAATCGTATGGGAACCTGCATGGTCAATGGACAAAATGACTGAAGAAGGAAAACTCAAAATTAAAGAAATGGGTGCTGCTGGTTTAAACACTCCTGCACCAATTAATTATGAAACTGCCTTACCTCAAGGAGTTGGAAAATTAGTAAAACAAGAGGATGGTTCTATGGTATTAGCTAATGAACATGAACAAGGATTTATGGTAAATCAAGCAATTGTAGACTTTTGGAAATCTTGTAATGGAGAACGTAAAGTTACAGATTTAGTAGAAGTATTTGCACAACAAACAGGATTACAAAGAAATCAAGTTGAAAAAGAAGTTATGCAATTACTTCAACAACTTCGTGATGGCGGATTAATTGCTATTGCAGGTCATCCAGATACACCAAATGTTGAATTTAAAAAATTGAATTAGAATTTGCACCATCAAAGTTTATTGTAACGCCTGATAGATATTTTATTTTATTTTCTACTATTGATTTTACAAAATTTCCAATCTCTTCTGGTTCTCCAAGTCTTTTCATAGGTAATGTTTTTTCAAATTCTTTAATATTCTCAATTAATTCTTTAGTTCGATCTGTGTTAATTGGTCCTGGTGCAATGTTAACACAACTAATATTTTTCTCAGCATATTCTTTACTCAATACTTTAAAAATTTCAGCAAATGCAGCACGATATGCTGACGATATGATCAATTTTGCATTTGGCTCTTTAATTATACTAGAACTTATTAAAAAAATATATCCGCCATCATTTATTTTGATATTTTGTAGTATGGTAACAAATCCTAGGAATAATTGATTATGGTATAGATTCCAATCTTCTTCTGTAATGGTTATGAATGGTTTTGGAATTGGGCCTCCTGTATTTAAAATAAGAATATCTGTTTGCGTATTTTTTTCTAAAAATTTTTTAACACTGTTCAAATCTGATGTATCAATATCTTTTTTGGAAGCAGCAAAAACATCAATTTCTATTGATTTTAATGAATCTGAAATTGCTTTACCTATTCCCCGCGAACCGCCTAAAACTATTGCTTTAGTCATATTTTTCTAAATGATTCTTCATAATTAAATTAATTTATTTTTAAAAATATCTTAAATTTTTGATGC
>CAJQRN010000040.1 GCA_905612295.1 uncultured Candidatus Nitrosopumilus sp. | reverse complement strand
TACAAGTCAAAAATATTGCAAATGCATTATCCAATTCTGATCCTGAAAATAAAAAATATTACCAATCTAATGCTGAAATATATATTACAGAATTAGATTCACTTGATTCAAAAATTAGAAATGATTTATCTAACTGTAGAACAGATTTTATAACTTTCCATAATGCATTTTCATATTTTTCTAAAGAATATGGTTTAACTCAACATACAATAATTTCTTCAAACGATTCACATGGCGAGGTAACACCGAAGACATTAGAAAATATTATTTCTCTTGCAAAAGAATTAAACATTAAAGTAATTTTTGCAGAAGAAAGTACTTCAATAAAAACATCTAAAGTTATTGCAGATGAAATTGGTGGAAAAGTTCTTGTTTTATCCCCTTTAGAAATTACTTCTACTAGTAATTATATTTCTAAAATGAATCAAAATCTTGAAAATCTACAGGAGGCATTATGTTGAATGCTGTAGAGATAACAAATCTTACGGTCAAATATCCCGATGTTAAGGCATTAGATGATGTAAGTTTTGTAGTCAAGGAAGGTGATTTTCTAGGCATAATTGGTCCTAATGGTGCCGGTAAATCTACTCTTTTTGATTCGATGTTGGGATTAAATACCAAATATACTGGAACAATCAAATTTTTTGGTCAAGATATTAAAAAATCAAAAAAATATCATGATGAAATTGGATATGTTCCACAAAAACCTGTATTTGAAAAAAATTTTCCTGCAACAGTTAGTGATGTCGTTAGAATGGGATTGAAAAATGAATCTGATGAAAATAAAATAGATGAAATTTTACAACAATTATGGATACATGAACTTCGTAAAAGAAGAATTGGTGAATTATCTGGTGGACAATTACAACGCGTATTTATTGCAAAAGCTTTGGTAAATAATCCAAAAATTCTGATCTTAGATGAACCTGTAACTGGAATTGATCAACAAAGTATTGAATTATTCTATAGTATTCTTAGAGAATTAAATTCTAAACAAAAAATTACAATTATTTGGTCTTCTCATGATTTGGATGCAGTAAACCAATTAGCAAATCATGTTGCATGTTTAAATCGAACATTATTTTTCCATGGTGAATCTGAAAAATTCTTTTCTGATGATGCTCTTGTTAAACAATATTCTGAGGCATCCATGCAGGAACATATGCATCATCATTAACTATGTCTTTTGAAATTCTTACTTACAGTTTTATGCATAGAGCATTAATTTCTGGAATTGCAATAGCAATTTTATGCTCGGTGGTTGGACTGTTTTTAGTTTTAAGACGTTATTCTTTATTTGGTGACGCAATCGCTCATTCTTCATTTGGTGGAATTGCATTAGGTTTGTTAGCAGGTGTTTATCCGTTATGGACGGCATATGGTGTTTCTATAGTTAGTGCATTAATTATTACAAAAATTAAAGATAGATACAACATATCTGGTGATGCCTCCATTGCAGTACTTTTATCCTCAGGTATAGCTGCTGGGCTTGTAATTATTAGTTTTTCAGGAGGATTTACAATTGATATCTTTAGTTTTCTATTTGGTAGTATTCTTCTAGTTAGTGTAAATGACACAATTCTAATTTTAGCTTTAACTGGAGCCATTTTAATTGTAATTTTATTACTGTATAGACAACTTCTTTATTCCACATTTAATGAAGAACAAGCTAAAGTTAGTGGAATTCCAGTAGAAAAAATTAATTATTTAATTATATTCATGGCAGGAATTACTGTCGTTACATCCATTCAACTTGTTGGTGTATTGTTAATTTCAGCATTGTTTGTAATTCCAAATGTTACTGCAATTATGTATGGCAGAGGTTTCAAACAAACTGCAATAATTTCAATGAGCTTTTCTGTATTTTCAGTTGTTGTAGGAATTTTAATTTCATACATATTTGATATTACTCCTGCTGGAACTATCGTTTTGTTATCTATTGGATTACTTGCAATAACTATGGGAATAAAGTCTGCAGGATTATTATCTAAGAATTAATTAAAGAATTTAATCTTCTTTTATCATGTATAGCTTTTACATAAAATAATGCTGTTACAATAATTCCTAATGCAATTAACGGTGATGCAATTTCAGTATATTTTATTTCAGAACTATCTATTGTTTTAACTTGTGAAACATTAACTGGAATTTCTATAGTATTTACTGTTCCTATTTTATTTCCTTCCTGTTCTATAAACCAAATTTTTCCATTCTTATCTGATGTCATAAATTGAATAAAAGTTCCTTCAGTCGGAATTGGAATTTCTTTTAAATCATTATTATCTGGATCATAAACTCCGATACCATCTACAACATGCTGTGCAAACCAAATATTTCCATATCTATCAAATGTCATGCCAAATGGTAGTGCTTCCTCATTTAATACTGAAATTTTTTCAAATGTTTGTAAAACTGGATTAAATTTTGTAATTGCCATGCCTGTATGTTCTGCAATCCAAACATTTTGATTTTTATCAAAAAGTAAAAACTCTGGACCATCAAGTGGAATTTCCTTTGAATATTGAGTAATTTTACCTTCATTTGGATCAATATAGCCAATTTTACCTATACCTGTTGCAGTATACCAAATATTTCCGTCACTATCTATTGATAATGCAAATGGCAATGATTCTTTTTCTGGTAATTCTAGCACTTTGAATATATCATCCTCTGGCAAATATTTTAAAATTTTATTTTTATTTACAATTGTAATCCAAATATTATCATCAAAATCTGCTTGAATGAATATTGGTTTATTATCTGATATTACTGGATCAAGTTTTGGAATTGTTTTTGTTGTAATTTCTTTTGTTTCTAAATCAATATAACCAATTTGATTTCTTGGTGAATCCGTAAACCAAATTTTTCCAGTATTGTCCATAGTTAGGAACATTGTAGATAGTCCATTAAATGAATAAGATGTAAATTCTTGTGTATCAATTGTAAATTCCCATAATCTTGGTGCAGAAGGATCACTTATCCAAATAGAATTTTTTCCATCATACAATGGATAAAGTGGTTTTGCATTTTCTGGGAATTCATATTCAACTACTTGAGTCTGAATATTATCTAATCTTGGTTTAACTAACACATTAAGTATTTTTGATTCATTTGCATTTTCAGTTCTTTGAGATTCAATTTCTAGTTGCCATTCTCCAGAAAATCCAAATGTTAATTCACCTTCAAATTCTACTGGAATATTATTATCTTCTTTAGTTATTTGCATTGGAATTTCAATTGGAGATATATTTTTTGATGGATTTGCAATTTTTACTTTAATTTGATTTGAATCATAGATTGGATTATTATCAAAATCACTGACTTTAACTAAAATTGTATTTACTCCACTTGAAAATGGCGAGATTTGAATTTCAAATTTAGCATTTTCAGTAAATTCTACAGTTTGAAACCCATAGATTATTTCTTGTGCTTCAGCATTTTGAATTTCTCCTGCAGGTAAAGTCCCATTTGTCAGTAAGGCTACTATTCCTAGTAGTATGACGCCTAATACTGCATCAAGTTTGAGTGATTTCTTTAGCTTTCTATGCACGTTAATTTTTTGAGTCTGAATATTTTTTTCTGCATTCTTTTGTATTCTAAATTGAAAAAATCCTCCTAAACTAATCATTATTGCTGCAATTGTGATTTTCACCATAATTAATTGACCATAAAGTGAATCTCTGATTAATCCTACATCACTTTCTAAAAACCACATCAATAGTGGGCCTGTAATTATAACAATTCCAATTGAAATAACAAATGCAATTGAAAATCTTGGAATAAGTGCAAGACTCATTTTTTCTCGGTTTATTTCTTTTAATTGTGATAGTGTCGGTAGTAGTGTAAATACAAAATAAAATATTCCGCCTATCCAAACTGCTGCAACTAAATTATGAATATAATCTAGGATTAGTGCTGGTGTCTCACCACTTGCTGCACCATGACCAATTAAACTTGAAGTTCCAATTAATGCTAACATTGCAATTAGCATTGGTATTTGATTTTTCTTTGTTAAAATTCTCTTTCTATCTAATCCAAACCAAATTCCTAGTAAAATTATTGTAATTGCCATTCGAATTAACCATATACTTCCAAAGTTAGTTTGAATTGCTTCTATGGGCGATGTTTCTAATCTGACAGTTTGTACTGCAATCATTAAGATATTTGAAATAAAAATTAACATCAATCCTATTCCGGTAATTGACATGAATTTTTGATGATGTGTAATTTCAATTTGTTGTAATTCTTCTTTGATTAGTTGTTTATTTTGAGTTCCCCAAATAATTAGTGATGCAATGATTACTCCTAAAACAATTGTTTGACCTACAATTCCTGGAAATCTTGCTCCAGCTTCTGGAAAAAATATTAGTTCTGCTGATTTTTGATTATCTAATAATTTTGGATCAATAATTGCATCTCCAACTGCAAACAAAAATGCACCTGGAACTAAATGCCCATCAACTTTTGATAGAACTTTAGTAGTAACTGTGTATACTCCATCTTCTAATGGACTAGTTGTGACAATTAGAGATTTTTCATCTTGATAATAGTCTGTGTCTTTGTTATCAATTTGATTTCCATTATTATCTAAAACTTTGAGTGTACTAAAATTCAATTCAACTGGTTCTGAAAAATAAACAATTACTTCAGATACCCCAGTTGGTGTATTTGATGATAAATTGGGAATTGTTTCATCTGTAAATGGATGTGCTGATACAAATGGAATTGAAGTTAATGATAATACTAGTAAAATAACGAGAATTTTCTTCATTTACTAATTTAGTCTTAATTGATAATTTAAACAGTTTTCAATTTATTCGAAATTTGTACCAATCCACGCAAAGATAATAATGTGTATTTCCTATATCATAGTCGTGAAGATAGCAATTTTTGGTTTCATTGCATTACTAATTTCCGTTGGAATGTTAACTCCATCTTTTGCACATACAACTGTTGAAGTCGAACAATACAAAATTGAAGTAGGTTGGAGCATTGAGCCTCCTGTTGTGGGAATTCGAAATGATATTGTTATTAAAATTACAGAATCTGGTGATTCTGAGGGAACTTACAGAGGAATTACTAGTGCATTCAAAAATCTAGAAGGTACTGTGATGTATGGTGGCGCAAGTAAAACAATTGATTTTAGCGGTGATCCAAAACCTGGATATTATTTTTCATCTATAATTCCAACTAAGACTGGAAGTTATCTTATGGATTTACAAGGTGAAATTCGTGATATTACAATTAATGTCCAAATACCTATTGAAGATGTAGAAAGTACTTCAGTTCTTGATTTTCCTCCTACAAGTAGTGAAGGTTCTACAGATGTATCTGCATTAAAAAATGCAATTTTCTCTCTTCAACAAGATGTTTCTAAATTAAAATCCGGTGAAACTAGTACTTCTAATGGTGGTGCTGCATATGACTTTGCAATATTTGGATTGTCAATTGCTGCTGCTGCAATTATCTTAGCGATAATTGCTTTAATAAAAAGAAAATAAAAAAAGAGTATTCCTAAAATCTTGGAACGACTCTAGATTTTGCAGTTACTGCTACGATGCTGATAATTGCTACAGCTAGTACCATCATGGCAATTGTACCAAATTCTGGAACTACTTGTGCTGTTGTAACTTGACCTACTGGTCCAGTCCAATTATCCTCGTTACCTGGTGCACCAATTCCTAAAGAAACTACTTGAACATCTATAGGATTTTCATCAGAACCAACTGCATCTATTTGATGAGTTGCAATGACTTCCATAGAATGTAAACCAGTTTCTTCAAAAACTACTTCACCATTTTGAGTTGCAGTCAAATCATAGTTAACGTGTAATTCACTGAATTCAAGTTCAATTTGAGTTCCA
>CAJQRN010000039.1 GCA_905612295.1 uncultured Candidatus Nitrosopumilus sp. | reverse complement strand
GTTTTCTGAGAATTATTTTATAGCCTTTTGAAATGCTTAGGTTAAATTATTTTAATTTCTTTATCTTTGTTTAATTTTAATTTTTAGTTTAATTTTATAATTTAAATCCCATAATCCTGTGTAATCTGACATATTCTAAATTCATAGAACAAATGTGCAATTTCAGATTTAGTATTATATACTCTTCAATAGTGGCAACTCTTGTTGAACAAGTTATTACTTTTAGCACCATTAATGGCATTACTATTAATCCCAATGATCTCAGTTGAGGCAACTCTTGGCGATGATTGGGCTGCAATCAAGAAGGGTGCTGGCGATGCAAACAAACAAGATCATCCAGATGATGCTATGGCAAAACTTGCAGAAACCAAAGCACTCTATGAAAGTTCATTTTCAAGTGCAGCACTAATGCACGACCCAACAACTCATGATGTAATCATGGCTTGTTATGCTGATTCTGCAGCACTATACAACACAGGTACTTTGGAAGATAAAGCACAAGCAAAACTTCTCAAACAATGTCTTGAGAAATCTATCTACACACTTGGAATGGTAATGATGGAAGTCGCAGTATCTGAGAATGACGCAGACAAATATTTGGAATGGTCCAAAGTCGTAGAAAAGAAATTCAAAGTAGCTGACAAAGACCCAGCATCACAAGCATTATTCACAGCAATCAAAAATGACCCATCACAATTAGCAGTCTACTCTGATGTCATCAGAGAGAACATGCTAGATATTTTCGAATTAAAAACAGTTGAAGAATTAGAGGAAGCACTAATCAAGTATGCAGAAGATGACACACAGTCAGCCAAGAAATATGCATACGAAGGACTTTACTATTATCAAACTTTACATCCATACGCCACTGAATCAATTGGTGCTGACAAAGCAAACCAACTCATGAATTACATGATTGAAGCCAAAGAACTTTCTGACACTGCAAACGATGGTGTATCCTCATCCCAACTAGCATCTGAAATGAAATCAATCAAGAAAGAAGTTGAGAAACTAGTCCAAGAACACAACGGAATTGACGGAACACCTGAGGCACTTGCACTAGCAGGAATCGCTGACAGACTTTACTTGGTTCAAGTAGAATACATTGATGCAATTGACGGTTCAGGCAACATCATCAATGACATGGAATATGCAGAGACCGTAGCATTTGCAGGCGGAGCATTAGAAATCACTGAAGAAAATTCTGAAGTATTACAAGCAATCTCATCTGGTGAGTTTGCAGAATTACAATCAATCTTAACTGGTATCATAAACGATGTCGATAACAAAGCACCAATCGCAACAGTACTTAACGCAGCAGATGATGCAACCTTAATTGTAAAGTCAATGCAATCAGGTACCGGTGAAGCAGGCTCAAACCTTAACGGTTACTTTGATCAAATCAACAGACTACTAACAAGTGCACAAGCTGCAACAGCAAACGGTAACTCTGACTTGGCATTTGAATTAGTCAGCGAGGCATACTTGGACAACTATGAATTCCTAGAAGCACCATTAGCTGAAGTCAACCCATCTTTGATGAAAACAATCGAGGACAACATGAGAGAAGACCTCAGAAACATGATCAAGTCCGGTGAAACTTATGGTAAAATTAAAACTCAAATTGAAATGATTAACGCAGACCTTGAAACAGCAAAAGTTGCAGTAATGGTTGCACCATTACAACTTGGTGATGATTGGGCTGCAATCAAGAAAACACTTGGAAATGCATACAAAGCAGAGACTACTGATGAATCACTAAAACTAGTTGCTGATGCTAAAGCAATCTATCAAAATTCATTTGCAGCAGCAGCACAAACACATGATCCTAACACACACAAAGTAATCATGGGATGTTATGATGCATCAGAAGAAGCATACAAAGCAGGTGATAAAAAACAAGCAAAACTATGGATTCAATGTCAAGAGAAATCTGTCTACACCATTGGAATGGTAATGATGGAAGTCGCAGTATCAGAAAATGATGCATCCAAATACCTTGACTGGTCCAAAGTCGTAGAAAAGAAATTCAAAGTAGCTGACAAAGACCCAGCATCACAAGCATTATTCACAGCAATCAAAAATGACCCATCACAATTAGCAGTCTACTCTGATGTCATCAGAGAGAACATGCTAGATATTTTCGAATTAAAAACAGTTGAAGAATTAGAGGAAGCACTAATCAAATACAATGAAGATGATACCTACTCCGCAAAGAAATATGCATACGAAGGACTTTACTATTATCAAACTTTACATCCATACGCCACTGAATCAATTGGTGCTGACAAAGCAAACCAACTATACGGATTAATGGAACAAGCCATGGATATCTCAGACTCTGCTAATGATGGAGTATCTGTTGCAGACTTGACAGAACAAATGAAAGACACCAAGAAAGAAGTTGAGAAACTAGTCCAGGAACACAACGGAATTGACGGAACACCTGAGGCACTTGCACTAGCAGGAATCTCTGACAGACTTTACCTGGTTCAAGTGGAATATGTTGATGCAATTGACGGTTCAGGCAACATCATCAATGACATGGAATATGCTGAGACTGTAGCATTTGCAGGCGGAGCATTAGAAATCCTTGAAGAGAATCAAGTAGTATTGCAAGCAATATCCTCAACTGAATTTAACGAATTATACACAATCTTAGATGATATTATCACAGACGTTGATAACAAAGCACCAATCGCAACAGTCCTTAACGCAGCAGATGATGCAACACTAATTGTAAAGTCAATGCAATCCGGTACTGGTGAAGCAGGCTCAAACCTTAACGGTTACTTTGATCAAATCAACAGACTACTACTAAGTGCACAAGCAGCATACTCTAACGGTAACTCTGACTTGGCATTTGAATTAGTCAGCGAGGCATACTTGGACAACTATGAATTCCTAGAAGCACCATTAGCTGAAGTCAATCCATCACTAATGAAAACAATCGAGGACAACATGAGAGAAGAACTTAGAAACATGATTAAGTCCGGCGCATCTTACACTGAAGTTAAAACTCAAATCTTATTCTTAACAGTCGACCTTGAAACAGCACAAGCCGCAGTAACAACTGTTCCAACAGCAGCTGCAGCACCAACACCTGTTGTCGCTACACAAGAATCTGAAGAAGAAGGCGGCGGTTGTCTAATCGCAACTGCAGCATACGGTTCAGAAATGTCACCACAAGTTCAACTACTTAGAGAAATTCGTGACAACCAATTGATGAACACGGAATCCGGCTCAGCATTTATGAGCACATTCAACAACGTATACTATTCATTCTCACCAATTATCGCTGACATGGAAAGAGAGAATCCAATGTTCAAAGAGGCAGTCAAACTTGGTCTAACTCCAATGCTCTCA
>CAJQRN010000038.1 GCA_905612295.1 uncultured Candidatus Nitrosopumilus sp. | reverse complement strand
AAAACACGACGAAGTTTTGGTCTTAATCTTTGTACAAATGACATTAGTTGGTTATAATCACTATGTCCACTAAATCCATCTAGTTTTTCAACACTAGCGTTAACGGCAACAACTTCAATTTTACCTTCTTTTCCCAACATAGAAACTTGTTTAGAACCATCAAGAACTCTTCTTCCCATAGTTCCATTTACTTGATAAGAAACAAACAGTACTTTATTTTTTTTATCTGGAGCAATATTTTTGAAATATTCTAGAACAGGACCGCCTTCTAACATTCCAGATGTTGCTAAAATAATACATGGTGAATTTTCTCTCATAGGTTCTTCTCTAGCATCAGAATGTTCAATATTTGTAAAGTACTCAGAATCAAATGGGTTGTCATCAGTTTCTAAAATTTTCTGTTTTAATTCTCTTGCAAGATATTCAGGATAAGATTCATGAATAGCGGATGCTTCAGAAATCATTCCTTCAGTAAAAACTGGAGCTTCAACCATTTCACCAGATTTCATGTAATGATCAATTACCATCATAATTTCTTGAGCACGTCCAACTGCTGGAATAGGTATCAAAACTTTTCCTCCGTCTGCTAAAGTGTTGTTTACTGCATTGATAAAAGAAGATTCCACCTGTTGTCTAGTTGGCTGAATATCTTCGTTAAGACCATAAGTACTTTCAATCAATAATGTTTCTACTCTTGGGAAATTCCAACTAGCAGCTTCAAATAAAATACTTTTTCCAAATTTAATATCACCGGAATAAACAAAATTATGATCACCATTACCAATATGAAAATGACATAATGCAGAACCAAGAATGTGCCCTGCATTAGCAAGAACTAATTTAATATCAGGAGAAATATCAGTCACAGTTCCATATGGTAAAGTGATTGTTTGTCTCATTACCTGTTTTACATCTCGTTCAGCATAAATTGGAGTTCTGCCTTGAGCAGCCGCGACTTTAATTGCATCTAATTGAATTAAATTCATCATAGGTAATGTTGGCTCACTGCAATAAATTGGACCTTTGTAGCCATATTTGCATAATGCTGGTAAGAATCCAGTATGATCCAAATGAGCATGTCCAATAACTACAGCATCAAGTTCATCTAATGTAATATCTAATGAATCAAGTCTTGGATATGCATCCATTGGAGAACGAGCACCAGGATTAATTCCACAATCAATTAAAATTTTACTTTCTGGTGTAGATAATAACATTGAAGATCTACCTACTTGACCAAAACCACCAAGAGTATGAAGAGTTACTTCAGTTCTTTGAGATATTCTAGATCTAAAAATGTCATCACCGACTTGTTTCATTTGTTTACTTCTTTCAGCAGAAGATTGTTTTAGAGTTGCATTAATTGTTTGAATAGTACGTGATGGGATAGTAGTAGCTTTTCGAATTCGTAATCTCCAACCTATTTTTTCAGTAAGATCAACATGATTGAATTCTTTTGCATCTCTTTGTAGTAACCAAGGTCTTTTTGCTTCAATAGAAACTTCACCAGTGGATGAATCAAATAAAGTTCCTTGTAGATTTGCTTCTTTTGGAACAAATTCTGTAATAATTTTTCTACATTCATCTTCTGGTTTTCTAATAGATTCATCAGTTCTAATTACAATACGTTTTTTAATTATATTTACAAGATTTGAAATTGTTTCATTGTGTTCTAAGAGATATCTAGGAGAATTTGTATAAAGTGCAATTCTTGGTCCTTCATATTCTATTTTTGTAATACTTGCTTCTTTGGGCATACTTTGCAGTATGGTTGCCATTATATTCTGGCTACTAGGAGGTAATTCTTTTGGAGGTTGTTTTTTTTGCATTAAATCACTAAAGTTCGAGAACTGATTTCTTTTGTTCATCAGTCAAAAGACGGAATCCATTTTTATCCATTGTTGCGATGTTAATTCCATCACCTGTACCAATGTTTCTAACAATTGCAGCTTTAACAGCTCGTAAAGCTACTTTTTTTGCCTCTTCAACTGTGAGGTCGTTTCTATATTCTTCTTCAAGTAAGCCGTAAGCTACTGGTGATCCACTACCAGTTGTAACATAAGATTTTTCTTCAACAGAACCAAACATATCAACATTAAACAAAGCAGGACCATTTGCATCATAACCACCAAGTAAGATATCAGCCATGAATGGATATCCTCTATTTTGATGAAATATCAATGAGCAAAGTCTTGCAAGAGAATGAATAGAAATTGAATTTTGTTTATCGACCCTGTGTAAATTAGAATGGTATCGTAGAACATCAACAATATTTTGTGCATCTGCAACGCCTCCAGCCAAAGTTAAACCAGCATGTAGGTCAATTTGCTGAATTTTCATAGTATTGTTATTTGCTATAAAATATCCTGCACTAGCCCTCATATCGGCACATAAAACAACGCCATCCGTAGCCTTGATACCTACAGTGGTAGTCCCGTGCAAAATTTTTTCTTCAACGTTGTTTGACAAAATAATACCTTTTTAGATAATCTAAGTGGAATGTCACCCTTTTAAATAACTTTTTGATCCTTTGAAATGATAAATAATGATAAAAAATGAAGATCGCATGAAGTCACATACAATGGAATTACCCAGACTTATTGAAATTGGTGAAAAAAATATAGATGATTTTGGAAAATTTCTAAATTCATTAAATAAGCCAAAAAAAGTTTCATTGATATCCGGAATAACTGTTCAAAAAGTCTTAAAAATTAAAGTAGAAAAATCATTAAAAAATAATAAAATTCAATTTATTTGGCACACATCAATAGATAATCAGATTAAATCAATTAATAAAATTGAAAAAGATGTTAAAAAAGATAATTCAAATTTAATTGTAGGAATTGGAGGCGGCCGCTCTGTAGATACTGCAAAACTAATTTCATATAATTTGTCCATACCATTTGTAAGTTTACCAACAGCTGCATCACATGATGGAATGGCAAGTCCATTTGTTTCTGTAAAAAGTGATAAGCCTCATTCAATTGTAGCATCTGCACCTATGGGTGTTTTTGTAGATATTGATATAATTAAAAAAGCACCAGCAAAATTGTTAGCTAGTGGTTGTGGAGATCTTATTGCAAATATCATAGCTGTAAAAGATTGGCAATTAGGACATGAGAAGAAGAAAGAATACTATGGAAGATATGCAGCAGATTTGGCAATGATGAGTGCAAAAATTGTTATGGAAAATTCTGCTGAATTTGCAAAAAAAGGATTAGATGCTCGTGTAATTGTAGAGGGATTGATCAGTGCAGGAGTTGCATCATGTATTGCAGGCAGTAGTAGACCATGTTCAGGTGCAGAACATCTTTTCTCACATGCACTTGATAAAATTGCACCAGGTATTGGACTTCATGGAGAAAAATGTGGTCTCGGATCTATAATGATGGCAAAATTACAAGGCCAAGATTGGAAAAAAATTATTAGAACGTTAAAAGATGTTGGAGCACCAACTACAGCAAAAGAAATTGGGCTTGAACCAACATTAATTATTGAAGCATTAATTATTGCACAAGGGTTAAGACCAGAACGATACACAATTTTAAAAGAAATTAAAATGACTAAGAAAACAGCATTAGATCTTGCAAAAATTACTAAAGTAATTTAGTTTAAACAGTTTTTTGTTCAGAAGTTGCTTCAGGTTTCTTTGCAGGGGCCTGTTTGTTGAGATGAGTTTCAACAAAACTAATTTTTTCTAAAGTTTTAACAAATTTGAAAATATCCATTTGGATAAAATGTTTCATAATTTGTAAACCATCAGCACGTAAAATTTCTTCAGGAATTGTAATACTTCCTTCTTTATCTTTTAAATCAAAAGCAATTTTTGTATCTTCTACTGGAAGTCTTTCTTTTAAAATTGCATCGACTTTATCATTAGGAGAATCAAGTGACTTTAGTACATTAACATCAAATAGAATTGTTTTTCCTGCAAATCTATGATTAAAATCCATTTGTACTCTACCAGAGCCAATATAACGAATAATTCCTCTTTTATTATCAACTTCAATTGAATCACCTACTGAAACTTTTTCTGCATCTTCACCTAATTTTCTAATAGGAATCATTCTAACTTTTGTAGAATCTCTTTCACCAAAACCTTTGTCAGGAGTAACTTCAACTGTTAATTTATCACCAACAGATGTTTTTGCTAGTGCTTCATCAAATCCTTTTAGAACAGGATAGGATGTTTCACCAATAGAAACTAATTTTGGGTGATACTTGACATTTTCTTCATGAAGTGAATGTTCTTTTGCATCAGCTTCAATAGTAGTATCAAAAACCTCATCACTGTCTTTTACTTTTGCAGTGTAATCAACTAGAATTAATGAGCCTTTATCAAAAGTCAATAGGTTTGTCTTAGAATTTCCTTATATTAGTTAAACGTTCTCAAAACTAAGAAGGATTAGGAAGAGCTTTTAATTTATCGTCTGCTATTCTTAGACCTGCTTGTAAATCAGTATCATAACCCATCATGGATAAAGTTGATCCAATTCCAGAAATACATCTCATGACATGGGATGCATTAATTTCACCCATACATCCAACTCGGAAGACTTTACCTTTTAGATTACCAAATCCACCTGCAACTAAAATTTTGAATTTTTTAGCTAATGTTTCACGGAATATTTTATCTTCTAATCCATCTAGATAATTTAATGCAATAACTACAGTTGAACGTGAATCTTCTTTTGCAAATGGTGTCAATCCAAGTGCAGATAGTCCGGAATACAATGCCTCAGAACATGTTCTATGACGTTGAATTCTTTGTTCTAATCCTTCTTCAAACATCATTCTCATTGCTTCTCTATATGCATAAAGAATTGGTAATGCAGGAGTAAATGGAGTATGTTTTGCTTCTTCATAGTATTTGAAATATCTTGGTAAATTGAAGTATGTAGTATTTGGAGGATTTGCTTCCATGTATTTTCTAGTTCTTGGATTAACACAAATTGGTGAAATACCTGGTGGACATGCAAATGTTTTTTGTGCACCAGTCATTGCAATATCAATTCCCCATTTATCCATGTGAAGTTCTTCACCACCGACAATAGAAACTCCATCTAAAACATAATAGGAATCATTTCTTGAAGTTAGATCTTTAATTCTATCAAGATAATTTATCATAGTTCCTGTAGAAGTTTCATTCCAGACACAGTAGAATGCTTTAACGTCTTTGTTATTATCAAAAGTTTCTTTGACTTGATCAAATGTAGGATTAACTCCTGGCTCAGTTTCTATTCTAATTGTTTCTCCTCCAGCCCACTCTATTGATTGAGCTAAACGAGTACTAAATTCACCATTTACAGGTATGATTACTTTATCACCTTTTTTAATTAAATTTACAACAGAACATTCTACAGCACCAGTACCTGAAGCAGATAAACAAACAGCTTCCCCCTCAGTATCAAAAATTTTCTTTGTATTATTTACACATTCTTCATAAAGTTCTACAAAATCATCACTTCTGTGATTAATAGATGGGGTAATCATTGATCGAGTGACACGTTCAGGAACATTTGTAGGACCTGGTAACATTACTAAGTATTCCAAAATATCTTCAAAGTAGGTTCCACTCAGGCTTATTTATAATTAAAGAATTTTTAGTCTATTTTTTGCATTTAAATTTTCTAAAAGATGATTAGTTCCAGAAGGAACAAGATCATCCCATTTTTGATCGTTTTTAATTAAATCTCTAATTCTAGTACCAGATAGTTGATCTCTTTTTAAAAAGGGAATTGGAATTACTCTAACTGTTCTTTTTGAATATAGATGATCAGTTAATGGATCATTTGAAAAAATAATATCAAATTTTGGAACAATAGTATCAATTTTTTCAATCCATTTTACATGGTTATCCACATCAGGAATAAAATAAATTGTAATTTTGTTTTTCATTGAATCGTCAATTGAAGATAAAATCATTTTTTTTCTTTCTTCAGCAGAAAACGGATTACTTTTTTCAATAGATTTGTTTGAGCTTCCTAAACCCAACCACAAGTTATCTACTTTGGATAATGCAAATTGTAATGCTTCAAGATGGCCTAAATGAAATGGTTGAAATCTTCCTATCAACAAACCATTCATACAAAATATAGGAAATTTCTTTTTAAAAAACTATCATAAAGAGTCCAAACTAGTAAAAATATGGATTTTTTAAAAATTAATGGAGGACATGGTGAAGGTGGTGGACAAATTATACGCTCAGCAATTACATTATCATGCATTACAAAACAGCCAATTCATTTAGAAAATATTAGAAAAAATAGAAAAGATGAAGGATTAAAACCACAACATCTTACTGCAATTCAAATTTTACAAAAAATTTCAAATGCAGATGTAATTGGAGCTAAAATAGGCTCAACAGAACTTAAATTTATTCCAGGCAATGTAGAAAATTTAGAATTAATTGAAGATGTTAAAACGGCAGGAAGTATTTCTTTAATCTTACAAGTGTTAATTCCGGTTGTATCTATTTCACAAAAAAAACTTAGTTTAATAATTAAAGGCGGTACAGATGTTCTTTGGAGTCCATCAATGGATTATACTCAACATGTACTCAAGGAAGCATATTCTAGAATGGGAATAGAATTTTCAATTGAAATAATAAAACGAGGATATTATCCAAAAGGCAGGGGGGAAGTAAAATTGGAAGTATATCCATCAAAAATTAAATCATTGATACTTTCTAAAAGAGAAACAAACAATTTAAAATTAAAATGTACATTTTCAAAAATTTCAATAGATGTGATTAAAGAAAAAATAGAAATAATTAAAGAAAAAATTAGAAAAGCAAATTTTAATGTAGAAATTGAAATTAAAGAACAGGAAGCAATAGATTCAGGAGCATCATTATTAATTTACAGTATTGATAAAAATTCAATTATTGGAGTAGATGGATTATTTAATAATAAAAAACAAAATTTTGATTTAGATTTTGAGAAATTTATTAATAATTCACTTGGAGTAGATGAGGGTTTAGCAGACATGTTAGTAGTACCTGCAAGTTTAGGCATAAACAAAACAATATTTCAAGTGAAAGAAATTACAAAGCATTTAGAAACAAATCTGTTTGTAACATCAAAAATTACAGGCTGTAAATATGGAATTGGAAAAACATCAGAAGGTTTTGAAGTAATTATTCAGGGAGTATCAAACTCCAGCATCAAGTAAAGATGCTAAAAATAGAATTACTAAAGATAAAACCACAGTAATTTCTCCAAGAATAATAATTTTTTTTCTCAATTGTTGTATTTCAGGTTCAGACATTTGATTTGACATAATTTTTTCTTCAACATCTTTACGAATTACTCTAACATGTATTGCATATATGATAACCAATACAATTACAAGTATAATTTTAATAATTAAAAATTGGCCATAACTTGTTTCAAAAAGAATATTTGGTTTACCAAGTATTAAATGAGAATTATACAAGCCAGTTGCCATCATAATAAGTAATGCAGGTACAGCAATTTTGTTAAATCTTTTTCCAACTCTAATCATTATTTGCATTCTTTCTTGAAGAGAGTTCGTCATAGTTTTTAGAAGTGGAGAAAATACAATTCCAATAAAAAGTGAACCACCAACCCATATTGCAGCTGAAACAAGATGAATCCAAGTAAGAATTGCTTGTTCTATTGCAGCCATGTTATACTAAATATCATATCAAATATTATGTATTTGGATCTTGATAACGTTTTTACTTGTAGATTAACAATTAAAACTGGATGGCACTTCAAAGTAAAATTACAGTTTATGCAGCAATAGTTGGTTGTTTAGGTTTAATGGCAGGTATTGTTTACTATGCTAGTTTAGATAATGTATCACTTGAACAAGTTGAAGTTGGATTAACAGATGTTGCATTAAGAGAAGCTGGGGAGAGTGAAGCAAAATTTACTCTTACATTTCTTGTAAAAAATTCTAGTGAAAAAACATTCGTAGTTCCAGTAATTGAATATCAACTCTATGGTGATGATGTGTTATTAGGTTCTGGAAAATATTCTACAGAAGATGTTGCATTACCTGGAAGAGCACAAATTTTTGGAGGTGCAGAAGTTCCTATAAAAAATACATTTATTCTAAATAAAGATGAAATAACTTCAGAAATTTATCAATCCGTAATAAATAATGAAATAACTAATTTTATTGCTGAAGGTACAATTATCACTCAAAGTACATGGAGTGTTGCTGAAACTGAATTTAGAACAGAAAAATAATAAAAAGTGGGCCTAATGAGATTCGAACTCATGATCACTGCCATGTCGAGGCAGTATCCTAACCAGCTAGACTACAGGCCCATTGAAGTTCAAAGCAAGGTCATGACATTATTAACCTTTAAGAAAAGAAAGAGTGAATAAAAAGAGAAAATGAGTGTAAATATTGGAAGATGAGTTTACTGATGAAGAAAAAAGCGGATTCTACAAGGCAATTTATTCAAGAAGGGATGTTAGATCGCATTTTATATCAAAACCAATTGAAGATGAAAAATTATCTAAAATTCTCCATGCAGCACATCATGCTCCATCAGTAGGTTTTTCTCAACCTTGGAATTTTATTTTAATTAAAAATCAAAAAACTAAGAAAAAAATTAAAGAATCTTTTGAGGAAGAAAAAAAACGTTCATCACAGATAGTTGAAGAACCAAAAAAATCAAAATATCTATCATTTAAGCTAGAAGGCATTTTAGAATCTCCTGTTAATCTTTGTGTTACATATGATCCATCAAAATTTGGTCCATTTGTGATAGGTAGATCAAGTATTCCAGAAGCAGGAATATACAGCGTATGTTGTGCAATCCAAAATTTATGGTTATCAGCAAGAGCTGAAGGAATAGGACTTGGTTGGGTAAGTATTCTTTCAAATAAAATTCTAAAAGAAAATCTTGGATTACCAGAACACGTAGTTCCTGTTGCATATCTATGCCTAGGTTATGTTAATGAATTTGCAGATAAGCCAGATCTTGAAACTGCAGGTTGGTTACCAAGATTAAATCTAAAAGATGTTGTTTACTATGAAAAATGGGAAGAAAAAGAAAATTTGGATTGGAAAGAAATTCAAAACATGATTCAAAGTAAATTTGATTAGGCTTAAATAATTTAGAATATTTTTTCTGCTGGGCTTGTAGCGCAGAGTCAATTTTGACGCGTAGCATGGATAGCGCAGTAGCTTCCTAAGTTTCAGGTCGGGGGATCGAAGCCCTCCAAGCCCATTTAATTTTAAAAATTGTAGGGATTAAATACAAAGGAGGAGTTAAAAAATTATGAAAATAGTTGTTATTTCAGCTAGTCCTAGAAAAACTGCAAATACGCAGATAATTATGAAATATGTTAATGAATATACAAAATCAAAAAATTCAGATACAAAATTCATTAATCTTTCAGATGGAGAAATTGAATGTTATAGAGGATTTGATGTAGAGTATAATGAAGCAACTAAAAATGCTGCAAAAGACATTATGGAAGCAGATGTATGGTTAATTGGTTCACCTATCTATAATTCATTTTTTAGTTCTGCATTAAAAAATCTCTTTGAATATGTTGATTATAAAAAAACAGAAGGTAAAGTTGCAGGTATGGCAATTTTAGCTGCGGGAAATATTGGTTTTGTTGATGTTCAAACAGTAATCACACAATTGTTATCATACTTTAGAGTAATTACTAATCCAAAAGCAGTTTATCTAACTACAGAAATATTTGCAGATAATCAAATTTCAGATGAAAGTGCTAAAACTAGATTAAAAGAAATGGTTGATGAAACTCTACGAATTGCATCTAAATTACAAAAATAATTTATTGATAGTTTTGTAAAAGACAAATAGTATATCTGTAAACCAACAATATTGAATTTAAAAAAAGATCCAACTGAATTGTGTTCATGTAAATGTCATTATGGTGGTGCTGTAAGTTGTCCTGGATGTAAAAAAAATCATGGAGTAGTTACTTGTGGCTGTAAAGATTGAAATTATTTTCTTTTAGAAGATAGTATTTTTAGATTAGCTAATTCAGATTTTAATGATTCAATTTGAACCAGAGTTTTTAAATTTAAAATTTCTTGATTTAATCTTTCAATTTCACCATCTTTTAGTTCTACAGATGATTTTAATTCATTTAATTGTCCGGATAACTCACTTTGAATTTGCTTTATTTCTGAGATATTGACTTGTTTAGGAATTTCAACTTGAACTGTTTGGGTGTTACTCAAGCTTTTTTTTTGATGTACTTCATGTGTGTGAGAATGATTAGTTGCATAATCTGCACTTTTTTGAGATAACCAACAAGTTAGTACCATAAACCATGTAATTGTAACTGCCATGATAAACACAAAATTTAGATTTGGTGCAAATTCAACCATTGGTGGCCAAATACCAGTTAAAACTAAAGCAAATGCACCAGTTACAATTGTAGCTAAATGATTACGTGCATATCCCATAGTTAATTTGAAAAATTCATTCTTTATAATAGTAATGCCAATAATTAGAAAATAAAAGGAGTTAAAAAGAAAAAGTAGTCGAATTTATTCGTCTTCTTCCGGAGTAGCAGCGACTTTAGGCATATCAGATTGTAAGATTTGAATCTTTTGTAATAATTCAGTTCTTAGATCTCTTGCAACCCTTCTCACTGTAGGTCTTGGGACACCAAGCTCATCAACTACTTTTGTATAGATGTCTTGTTTGTCAGTTACTCCATTGTCAAGATAGGAATTAATTGCTTCTTTAATTATCGTGCTTTGGTTTGTACGACTCAATGTATGTAACTTGTAATTGTTCTATATAACACTATAACTCTAGAACTTAAAAAAATAACATAGAAAAATACTTAATTTAAAAAATAAGTTTTCAATAAAAAAAGAATAAAAATAAAATAATGAATAAAAACATTTAAAAAAAATCATAGAGTATAAAAAAATTATAATAATTTTACAAAAAGACTTTTATGATATTTTAATATGGAAAAAATTATGAGTACAGTAAATATTGAAACTAATCACGGTAATATTTCAATTAACCTTTTCCCTGAATTAGCTCCTGAAACTGTAAGAAATTTTGAAAAATTAGTTAGAGATGGATTCTATAACGGTACATTATTTCATAGAGTAATTCCTGGATTTATGATTCAAGGAGGAGATCCTAATACAAAAACAGATAACAAAAGTTCTTGGGGAATGGGTGGTCCAGGGTATAACATTAAAGCTGAATTTAGTTCAAGATCACATTTACGAGGTATTGTTTCTATGGCCAGATCACAAGATCCTAACAGTGCAGGCTCACAATTCTTCATAGTAACATCAGATAGTGCATTTTTAGATAGAGAATATACTGTATTTGGACAAGTAACAAAAGGAATGGAAATAGCAGATAAAATCGTAAATGTTCAAAAAGACGGAAACGATTGTCCATTAGAGAAAGTCCAAATGGTCAAAGTTACTTTAGAATAAATGAATAATCAAATTTACTTAATTGTATTACTTTTAGCTCTAGTTACAGTAATTCCTACAGCTAGTGCACAGTTATCGTTAGGAACAGAAGCAAATCAGAAATTAATTGAAGTGGAAGTAAATAAATCAGAAATACTTAATGTAAAACACATTATTTCTGGTTCAAGCATGCCAGTAAGTGTAAATTTGTTTGAGGGAGTGATTCCAGAAAATATCATAGTTACAAATAGTGATGGGGATGAAAAAGAGTTTGGATTAGTAGGTTTTGGAGATTTAGTTGAATCTATAACAATTTTTCCTTCAAACTCAGATATAATTATTAAATATAATTTAGAAAATGGAACTACATTATATGAAAATTTGTGGACAGTTAGACTTCAATATTCTGAAACATTCTCTGTTTTGTTTTCTGAAAAAATAGATTTATTTTTTCTCAATGATAATCTAATACAATTAGGAAATAACAAAGGAATTCACGTAAACGGTGGAGGAAAAATAGTAATAGAGCATTATGATAAAATTCCAAAAATAATAGAAGAGGTTAGCTTGGAGGAAGATAAATTTAATGTTGAAATTATAACAAATTCTAAAATAGATAAATTTGATTTTGAACAAGAATCAAAAAGTATTAGTTTTCAAGTAAATGAAAAAAATAAATTTGTAACAGTATCTATGGAAGAAGATTTAGTAGGAGATCCATATACGATATTATTAAATGGTGAAAAAATTATTTATAATAAATCTTTGATTAAAGAAAACTATGTTTCACTCTCTATGAAACCACAAGAAGTAGGAGAAATTATAATTAGTAATTCGGAATACACTCAGGCCTTAACTAAAATTAACTCCAATGATAATTTACCTGTAGAAGTTGAATCTATTTCTAATGATTATTTTATGTGGATGGTTTTTGGAAGTGTTTTGATTATTGTTGCAATAGTTGTTATAATTATAATGAGAAAAATTAAAAAATAATTTAATCTCCACCAGAACCACATGAACAAAAACCATATTCATCTATTCTAACATCACATACAGGACATTTCTCGCCATATTCTACTTCCCATGGTTGTTTTCCAAAAAGTTTGAAATGATCATCGATTTCTATTGGTACTTCACGTTTTTTATCCAATGATTTGTATAGATATAGAAAGTATAATTAGATTGTCTGAAAAAAATTATGAAAATTGAATGTGGTTGTCATTGTATAAAGTGTAAAAGCACAAATCTTGAATCAAATAAAATAGGAATTATAGAAAAAGACGGATATTTTGATATGCATCATACATGCCAACAATGTAATACACATTTTGATCATTTAGACGGAGAAATTTTTTCTAATTGTTTAAAATGTAATTACTCTTTTAATTAGATAATGGTAATTGTTCAATCGAATAACAAGTTTTATTTTCAGATAAACTTTTTGTAAATTTTTTATCTAAACTCATTTTTGCTAAAGCTTTTGAAACATCTAATGTGGCTGTAGCCCACCCATATTCTCGAAGTTGTTGTACAGTTTCACTAGCAGTTCTTGGTGAATCAAAAAAGTTGCTAGTTTCTAAAATTTTTAGTTTTGATTTGATTTCAGTAGTAGCGATATATTTTGGTTCATTAAATTCAGGTTCAAATGTTTCTGCATCATCTAAACATTCCAAAGCATCTTCTGTTAAATTTGGTTTAGAAGTAGAATCTAATTCATATACAATTTTTGCTTGATTTTCTGGTAAATATTGAGAAATATTGTCTATAATTTCACCTAATGTTTGATTGTCCACATAGAAATCTCTAGAATCAACTTCAATTTCATTTTCACCTAGTTTGAGTTTAATTCGTGCCAATGACAATCATTAGGTTAATTTTGATTTATTGAGATAGCTCTAATGAGATTTAAGATTAAATCAAAAAATTTACACAAGTAATCAGAATTTTTTTTAATTTTTAGCTTAAAAGAAAATATTTTGATAATTAGTCGTGAAATCATCAAAGGAAAAAAGTATAATTATTTTATTT
>CAJQRN010000037.1 GCA_905612295.1 uncultured Candidatus Nitrosopumilus sp. | reverse complement strand
CCAACACCTGCTTCGCCTGCTTTTTTGTTGATGTATTCAATTATTTTTTGTGACTCTTTTATTTTTCCATCTACTTCTACTGGGATTCCTTTTTCAAATTTAATTTCTAAATATGTTGGTTTATCTGGTAAGTCTTTTGTTTTTACCCAAATGAAAGCATCATCTGGTGGTTCATTGTATGGATCTTCTAAAACACCGCCTTCAATTGCACGTCCCCATAAATTTTGATCAATGCTAAATTTTTTTGCAACTAAATCTATTTCTATTCCATGTTTATTTGCAAATTTTAATTCTGTATCTCTGTCTAAATTTTTATCCCTAATCGGTGCTATGATTGGAAGGTCTGAACCAGAACGTAATGTTATATCAAAACGTACTTGATCATTTCCTTTACCTGAACATCCATGTGCTAATGATGTTACTTTTTCTTTTTTTGCAATTTCTAAAACCTTCTCTGCAATTAATGGTCTTGCAAGAGCTGTTGCTAAGCAATATTTTTTTTGATAAAGTGCATTTGCTTTAATTGCTGGAAATATGTAATCTTTGACAAATTCTTTTCTTGCATCAATGTTGTAGTGTTTTTTTACTCCTAATTTTTTTGCTTTTGCAGCAATTTTTTTTGCATCATCCCCTTGACCTACATCCACTGTGACTGTAATTACATCCATGTCGTGTTCTTCTTGTAAATATTTTACAACAACTGAAGTATCTAATCCTCCAGAAAATGCAAGAATTCCTCTTTGAGTCATGAAACACCTTTTCCGTAGTATTTTCGAATTTATCTTTTGTGTTATGCTTGATTTTTTTCTTTTTTTTGAAAAAATCCACGACTAGCTTAAGCTAAAATTCGATGATTATTTAACCGCCAGATATAACGCTGTTTTATGACAATCAAATTGGTATTTTCTGTAATTATTGCAGTAATTGTGATAGGTTCTATTGCTGGAATTATTCTTAATTCTAATCAAAATCTTGGTGAAAATAATCTTCGAATTGCATATTTTCCAAATATTGGACATGTAATCCCTATAGTTGGAATGGAGAATGGATTCTTTATTGAAAAAATTAGTAATGATACTAAAATTAAAACTAGAATTTTTGATAGTGGTCCACAAGTAATAGAATCTCTTTTTGCAAATTCTATTGATATTGCGTACGTTGGCCCTGGACCTGCCATTAATGGATTTTTAAATTCTGAGAATAATAATATTCAAATTTTATCTGGAGCTGCAAGTGGCGGTGCCAGCTTTATTGTTCATCCAAATTCTGAAATAAATTCTGCGTCTGACTTTGCAGGAAAAAAAATAGCTGCACCTCAAATTGGAAATACTCAGGATATTTCACTGAGACATTATCTATCTGAAAATAATTTAAAACCTGCTGAAAAAGGTGGTTCTGTAATTGTATATAATATTGCTAATCCTGACATTTACACTTTATTTGTTAAAGGTGATATTGATGGTGCATGGGTTGCAGAACCTTGGGCAACAATTTTAGAAACTGAACTTGGTGGAAATAGATTATTTTTTGAAGAAGATCTGTGGCCAAATAACCAATTTGCATCTGTATTATTAATTGCAAATATAGATTATGTTAAAAAAAATCCTGAAATTATTTCAAATTTTTTAATTTCTCATCATGAAACTGTTGATTGGATTAACGATAATCCTGTTGAAACTAGAAATATTTTTAATACTTTTTTAAAATCTCATCTGGGTCAATCTTTATCTGATAATATTGTCGATATTTCATTATCTAATATTGAAATCACTTCTGATCCTGTAATGGATTCTGTTTATTCTTTTGCTGAAAAAGCTAATGTGTTGGGATACCTGGGAAGAAATGGATATGATTTATCTGAAATTTTTTACACTATTGATTCAAATTCTAACCTTGAGAGGGATACTTAGATGACTAAATTAGAAGCCAAAAATATTGTGAAATATTTTAGTCATGATTCTCATGAACTCAAAGCATTAGGTGGAATTAACTTAAAAATTGAATCTGGTGATTTTGTATGCTTGGTAGGTCCTTCTGGATGTGGTAAATCTACCTTTTTGCGTATAGTTGCCGGTTTGGAACAACCTGATGAAGGACAAATAATTTTTGATGGTCATCCTGTCACTGAAACTGGACCTGAAAGAATTATGGTTTTTCAGGAAGGTGCTTTATTCCCTTGGCTTAAGGTTCAAGATAATGTTGAATTTGGATTAAAGATGGCCGGAATTTCAAAGGAAGAAAGAGCCAAAATTTCTCACAGATATTTGGATATGATGCAATTGACAAAATTTGCTGATTCTTTTACTTATCAACTTTCAACTGGTATGAAGCAGAGAGTAGCTATTGCAAGGGCTCTTGTAATGGATCCTGATGTTTTATTGATGGATGAACCTTTTGCAGCTCTTGATGCTCAAACTCGAGATTTACTATTAGTTGAAATGCAATTAATTTGGGAAAAAACTAAAAAAACTATTTTGTTTGTTACTCATAATGTTGTTGAAGCAGCTGTACTTGGAACTAAAGTTGTTGTTTTTAGCAATAGGCCATCAATAATTAAAAAAGAATTTACTAATGATTCCCCTAGACCTAGAACTAGTGATGATAAATTTTTAGTAAAACTTCAACAAGATATTTTACTTGAACTTAGACCTGAGGTAAAGAAAAATTTAGAGTGATTATTATGGCAAAAAATTTTACTCCTCACAGAATTGCATTTTACATTGGAATTGTAGTAGTTTGGCAAGTTATTGCAATGATTGGTATATGGCCAGATAATATTTTTCCATCTCCTTATGAAGTAGCTGAAGATTTGTTTTATGGTGCAATTGAC
Source organism: uncultured Candidatus Nitrosopumilus sp. (assembly GCA_905612295.1). Lineage (GTDB taxonomy): Archaea > Thermoproteota > Nitrososphaeria > Nitrososphaerales > Nitrosopumilaceae > Nitrosopumilus. The sequence goes on along the minus strand of CAJQRN010000037.1, from coordinate 2,668 downwards.
GGTAGTTTGTTTTATGGAATTGCAACAAGTATGTGGCGATTATCTATTGGATTGGCAATTGCAATTTCTGGTGGTATTGTATTGGGAATTTTTATGGCTAGAGTCGAAGTCATTAATCAAACTGTTGGATCTCTTGTTTTAGGATTACAATCCATTCCTTCCATAGCTTGGGTTCCATTAGCAATATTGTGGTTTGGTCTAACTGACGGTGGAATTATTTTTGTTACTGTGATTGGTGCAATTTTTGCAGTTACAATTAACACCTATACTGGAGTCAAAAACATCGATCCTCATTTTATTGAGGCTGCAAGAAATATGGGTGCAAAAGGAACTCAATTAATTACTGCTGTACTAATCCCTGCTGCATTTCCATACATGATTTCTGGATTTAAGCAGGGTTGGGCTTTTGCATGGAGAGGAGTAATTGGTGCTGAGATACTATTTTCATTCTTGGGATTAGGATTTTTACTGAATGCTGGACGTTCTCTAAATGATGTTTCTCAAGTAATTGGAATAATGGTGGTGATAATGATTATAGGTTTGATCGTTGACGGCGTAATTTTCAAAAGATTAGAAACTAAAGTCATGTCTCGTTGGGGTTTGAGATAATTTCATTCTATTTGAAATTTTATAAAATAATCTCTAGATTCTATCTATTTTTTTATTCACTCTATTTTTTGTAATTATCAGAATTTACTATAATCTATAATTCTAAATTTTTAACTTTCAATTTTTACTTCATTTTTAATTTTTAATGAAACAATAAAAGCACATATGATAATTACTATTGCAAAATACATTACTGAAATATAGTCAAAAACATATGCAATACTTCCTGCAACAATTGGACCAATTACTGTTGCAATTGATAATGTCGAACTAAAAATTCCAGTTGATGTTGAACGTGGATTGTTTTCCATCAGATGAAAATTTCCTCCAATAAATAAAAATGCCCATGTAGCTCCAACTAGTGACATAAATGGCATTGCCATCCACCATTCTGTTACAAACGATAATCCCACAAATACAAACGTTGTAAATCCAATTCCAATCTTAAATTTTGTAACATTGGAAAGTTTAATCTTACTTGCCATTATATTCATTAAAATAAATGCTGTCACTGTATTTGCAACATACACTATTGATATGTGATATAGATCTCCTCCCCATCTCTCTATAATCATTATTGGAAGAATTGTCCATACTGCAGCAGCTCCAATATGTCTTAGTAATAATGATAAAAACAGAAATTTATTTTTTAAAATTACTTGTTTAGTAGTTCCTGGTTCAATTTCTTTTTTTTGTTCTGGATTTGGTAATTTTATTGTAAAAATTAGACCTACAATAAATGATGCTGCACTGATTATGAAAATTAATTTAAGATCACTTGCAATACCTGCAGCTGCAATACCTGCTAACCATCCTAAGGCATGAAATGATATTACTGTCGCTGCTCTTTTTTTATCTATGTTGGCCTCATAGGTATAAGCAATCATTGCAGGAATCATTATTCCACTTGCAATACCTGCAGCAATTCTAACTAGGAAAAATAATGTAATGTCATCCGCAAAATAATGCAACCCAAATGCTATCGCACACCCTACGAATCCAATTCTGATAAATTTGAGTCTAGTTCCTTTTTTATCTGAATGTCTTCCAAAATATATTTCTGATAAAATTTGTGCAAAACTAAATGAAGCTATTAACAAACCAATTTCTAGAATAGAATCAGTTACACCTTGTGCTATTACTGGCATGAATACAAATACTATTGAAATTCCTGCATGTTGAAAAAATGTTGCACTACGAACTAAGTTGTTTACATGTAACTTTGACATAAATATGGATTTTTTTTAATTCATCCTAATTTCAACATACATGCCTATTCTGTACTTTTTTCTAAATATTTCTGAAAAGAGTTAAACTATCCTGAGTTTTTTAAAATCACGTTGACTGAAAAAGAATCTTTCTTGAATGCATTAAAAAATAGAATTTTACTTTTTGATGGAGCAATGGGTACTGAAATTCAAAGTTATGATCCTAGCCCTGAAGATTTTCCAAATAACCAGGATGGATTTAATGATGGTCTAATATTGACTCACCCTGATTGGATAAAAGAAATTCATAGAAATTATTTGGATGCTGGTTCTGATTGTATTGAAACAAATTCTTTTGGTTCTAATAAAATAAAATTAGATGAATATGGGTTTGGTGATCAAACAGTTGACTTTAATAAAAAAATCGCACTGCTTGCATCTGAAGTTTGTGCTGAATATACTGATACTCCTAGATTTGTAATTGGTTCTATGGGTCCTACTGGTTATTTACCAAGTTCTGACGATCCTGATTTAGGACAAATACCTCTTGATGAAATTCGTACGGCCTTTGAATTACAAGCTGAAGGATTAATTCTTGGTGGGGTTGATGCATTACTAATAGAGACAAGTCAAGATATTTTGGAAGTTAAATTGGCAATTGAAGCATGCCATAATGCTATATCTAAAACTGGCAAAAAGGTTGCAATTATTTCTAATACTACTTTAGATCAATATGGAAAAATGCTACTTGGCACCAATGTTGAATCTGCATACACCACAGTCTCTGATATGGGTATTGATTTATTTGGATTAAATTGTTCAACTGGTCCAATTGAAATGAATCCTAGTGT
>CAJQRN010000036.1 GCA_905612295.1 uncultured Candidatus Nitrosopumilus sp. | reverse complement strand
ATTAAGAATTATAGACAAAAAGAAAGAGTGACAGAATTAATCAATACAGCAGGATGGTCATTAACAAGAATGTTGGAAAATATTAGTAAGTGATTGTATGGATAAAATTTTAGTTTTAGACTTTGGTTCTCAATATAGTCATTTAATTTGTAGAAGAATTAGAGAATTCTCTGTTTTTGCAGAACTAGTACCATATGATATTAGTTATGAAGAAATACAAAAACATAATCCAAAAGGAATAATTTTTTCTGGAGGTCCATCTAGTGTGTATAATTCAGAAGCTCCAGTTCCAGAAAATAAAATTTTTGATATGGATTTACCATTATTAGGAATTTGTTATGGACATCAATTAATTGTAGAGAAATTTGGAGGTAAAGTAAAAAGAGCAAACAAAGAATACGGTTCATCAATTTTAACAATAGATAACGATAGTGATTTACTAAATGGAGTAGGTGAATCAGTTAGAGCATGGATGAGTCATGGTGATGAGGCTGAAGAAATTCCATCAGGATTTGAAATAATAGGACATACAGAAGGTGCAAAAGCTGCAGCAATTGCATCAACTGAAAAATCAGTTTATGGAATTCAATTTCATCCAGAGGTAGTGCATACAGAGCAAGGTACACAAATTCTCAAAAATTTTGTACTAAAAGTATGTGGTGCAAAACAAGATTGGACAATGAAAGGTTTTATCGATACAGCAGTAGAAAAAATTTCAAAAATTGAAGGGAATGTTCTCTGTGGAGTTAGTGGAGGAATAGATTCTACAGTTGTAGCATTACTTATTGATAAAGCAATTGGAGATAGGCTCAAGTGTGTTTTTGTAGATAATGGTTTGTTACAATTAAACGAAGAAAAAGAAGTAGAAGATATGTTTAAAGAAAATTTTAAAGTTAATTTTACAGCAGTTAATGCCGGAGAGCAATTTCTTGGAAAATTAAAAGGAGTAGAAGATCCAGAAGCAAAAAGAAAAATTGTTGGTGAAGAATTTATTCATGTTTTTACTAAGTTTGCTGAAAAAGAAGGTCCTTTCAAATGGTTAGCACAAGGAACATTGTATCCAGATGTAATTGAAAGTGGGGTATCAAAAGGTCCAGCAGCTATGATAAAATCTCATCATAATGTAGGAGGATTACCAGATTGGCTTAATTTAGAAATTTTAGAACCATTAAGAGAGCTATACAAAGACGAAGTTAGAGAAATTGCTAAAATTTTAGGTGTTCCTGAAAAACTGTTCATGAGACACCCATTTCCAGGTCCGGGATTATCAGTTAGAATAATTGGTGAAGTAACCCCAACAAAATTAGAAATTTCAAAAGTAGCAAGTAAAATTGTTGAAGAAGAGTTAATGAAATCTGGATTTTATACAAAAGTTTGGCAAGCCTATGCAGCAGTAGGTGATGATAAAGCAGTAGGAGTAGTAGGAGACGAGAGAAGATATGGAAACATTGTTATGATTAGAGTTGTAGATTCCATTGACGCAATGACTGCAGATTGGACAAGACTTCCACATGAGGTATTAGAAAAAATGAGTAATAGAATTACAAATGAAATTGAAGATGTTACGTGGGTAACATATACAATTTCAAGTAAACCTCCTGCAACCATTGAGCCACAATAGTGAAAAATTATGAATTATGAAAAAATCTGTGATCAAATATTAGAATCTAATGAAAAAATTAGATATGCAGCTGTTTATGATTATGGAGAACTTGTTGACAAAATTAGACCGGGAGTAACATCTCATCTAACTAGAGAAGAAACTGAAACGTCACTATCGCAAGCAATTTACAGATGGTCAACAAGGAAAAAAACTGCTGATAAAATTGGAACTCCACTTTTTGCATTAGCAAAATATGAAAAAATCTATAGAATTACAATACCTATTGGAGGCGCAGGGTTGATTTTGATAACTACAGAATTAGATGCAGATGTTAATAAAATTGTGGATAAATGTCTTGAAATTAGAGATGAGCATGTTAAAAATTTATGATTGATATGAATTTTCATGTCTTTGATACGTATGTTAAATCAAATAATGGACATACAATGCATTTTGATGTAATTACAGACAAAAATGATTCTACGGTTGCAATTTCTTT
>CAJQRN010000035.1 GCA_905612295.1 uncultured Candidatus Nitrosopumilus sp. | reverse complement strand
ATGACTAAATGTTTTATCATAAAGTTTTGAATATTCATATGATTTTGGTTTTATTACATCTCCAATTATAATAATAGCAGTCATTGTAATTTTTTCAGCCCTGACTTTGTTTGTAATATCAGTAAGTGTTCCAAGAACTATTTTCTGATCTTTTCTACTTGCTCGATAAACTACTGCAACAGGAGTAGTTTTTTTATATCCCCCATCAATTGCTTCTTTTGTAATTTTAGTAAGTAAATGAACACTAAGGTAAAAAACTAATGTTGCTTGATGTTTTGCAAGTTCAGATATTTGTTCTCTTTTAGGAACTTTAGTTCTTGATTCGGCTCTTGTAATTATCATTGTTTGTGTAACACCAGGTAGTGTTAATTGCGTACCAAGTGCTGCAGCTGCAGCCAAAAAGGATGTAACACCAGGCACAACAGTTGATCCTATTCCTTTTTTTTCTAAATTATCAATTTGTTCTCTAATTGCACCATAAATTGCAGGATCCCCATCATGTAATCGAACAACAAGTTTGTCTTTTTTTGCATTTTTATATAGTAAATCAAAAATTTCTTCTCGAACTAATTTAGCTGCATCATGAATTTTTCCTTTTTTACATAATTTCAATATTGGATCAGGAATTAATGAACCAGAATAAACTACAACATCAGCTTTTTGAATTAGTTTTTTAGCTTTGACTGTAATTAATTCAGGATCTCCAGGGCCACATCCAACAAAAAATACGTTAGACACGTTTTACCACCAAAATTGAAAAGTATTTTGTAGTTAAGGATTCATTATTTACTTCACCTAAAGTCATTGTTCTTATAATTTCATGATCTGTTCCCAAGTCTTGTCCAATTGCAAAAAGAGAATTATCAGGAAAACCAGATTCTTTTAGAACTTCAATTACTTTATCAAAATATCTACCATCTTTAAGAAATATCATTGATTCAGAATGCTTTGCAATTTCTTTTACACTGGATAAATCATAACATGAAGGAATAATTGCAACTTTTTCTGCACCCTCTGCAACACTAATACCAACTTTTGAAGCAAATGAAAATATTGAAACAATTCCTGGAACTACACTAATATCCATATCAGGATATTTTTCTTTTAAATCTCTGTGCATGTAAATCCAAGTACTATACAGATAAGGATCACCTACTGTAAGATATACAACATTTTTTCCTTTCAAAACAGTTTCAGCCATTATTTTAGCATTTTTTTTCCAAGATGCTTCTAGAATATCTTTATCCTTAGTCATTGGAAAAATTAATTTTATAATTTCTTGGTTTAATGATTTATCAATTATAGGGGAAACAACAGATAGAGCTATACTAGGTCTATCTTCTTTGGAGGCCGGACACATGATAATATCGGCATTTTGAATTGCTTTTACTGCTTTAACTGTAAGAAGCTCTACATCTCCAGGGCCTACTCCAATTCCAATTAATCCAGTCATATTTTGATGTCTTTTTACCCAATTAAAAATCTAGATTAGGCCTTAGTAGCAGATATGATAGTAACTGGATTTCGTGCCAACATCATAGTACCAGTAGTAGTTTTTCTACTCTTAGAGATAGTTACCTGAGTAATATCAACAGAATTAAAATTTAATTTGTCAAGAATTTGTAATACAGAATAAAGTGTTTCAATAAGTATAGTTCCAATTACAATTCTACCTCCAGTTTTTAATTTATTTTCAGAAAGCTTAACTATTTCTGCAGTATCGCCACCTGTCCCTCCAATAAAAATAACATCAGCTTCTTCAAGATCTAATATTTTTTCTTTAGCGTTACCAAAAATTACAGAAACATTTGAAATGTTAAATTTCTTTAAATTCTTTTTAGTTAATTCAACAGCATTTTGATCATAATCAATTGCTAAAACTTTACCATTTGATTCAATTTGTAATGCTGCTTCAATAGAAATTGATCCACTACCACAACCAATATCATAAACAGTTTGACCAACATTTAATCGTGCCTTGCTAAGTTGTATTGTTCTTACTTCTTCTTTAGTAATTGGAACTTTTTCTGCTCGTTCAAAATATTCATCTGGAATTCCAGGTGTTTTATAATTCCACATAGTTTATGTTCCTAATCTATAATTAAGTTATAAATTAATTCCTGTGGCAGCATCACCAAGGTGGGTTAGGGTATAGGTAGCAATCCATGTAAACAAATACAAAAATACATAGCTACCAATTCCTTGAGTAACAATTTTCTTTCTATCAGAAGGTGGTAACTGCATATTCATTCCTTTAGCAACTATAATTGATGCCAAAAACACTATTATCATAAATCCAATTGATGTCCATCTTCGTTCTTCACCTTCAATATCTTCAAGAAGAAAGGTTGTTGCTGCACCTGCAATGATTGCTAAAGCAATACGCATCCAAAATAACGTAGATAATTTTTTATCTTTTGCGCGTTTAACTACATCACTAACTGGTGGAACTTTAGAAGGTTCTTTAGAATTATTTGTTGTTTCTTTAGATTTTTCTGTTTTAGGAATATCAATTGTATCTTTAATTTTAGATTGTGAGTCATCAGATCCAGGCGTAGGTTCAGATTGTTTTTTTTTAAATTTGGCCAAAGTAAATTTCTAGCCTGTCTCAAGCAAACCATGTTTAATAGCTTTGGTCAAAATTTGAGACTAGATAACAAGGGTATAATTTTAGAGATAAAATACAACAATTATGGCATTAGCTGGAATTGAATTAAGATATCTAGTAGATCAAATTTCTGAACAAGTTCAAGATTACTATATCAGTAATATTTATGGAATCAACAAGGACAGTATTCTATTCAAACTTCACCATACCGAAAAAAGTGATCTGTTTATGATGATATCAACATCGGGTGTTTGGTTAACTAAAGTAAAAATTGATCAAATGGAACCAAACAGATTACTTAAAAGATTAAGAAGTGATCTGTTAAGATTGAAATTAAGAAAAATTGAACAGATAGGTGCAGAAAGAATTGCATATTTTGTTTTTGAAGGATTTGGAAAAGAATTCATTCTAGTAGGAGAATTTTTTGGAGATGGAAATATTATACTTTGTAACAAAGATATGAAAATTTTAGCACTACAGCATTCAATAGAAGTTAGACATAGAAAACTTAGTGTTGGGTTAGATTATGCAGAACCGCCAGAAAATAATTTAGATATTTTTAACATAACAGAATCAAATTTTGATGAATTAAGAACCACAGATTTACTTTCTGGAAAATGGTTTGGAAGAACTTTAGGTTTACCAAAAAAATATGTTGAATCTGTATTTGAAATTGCAAATGTTGATGCTAAAAAAATTGGAAATTTGTTGACATCAGAAGAAATAACCAAAATTTATGAAACAACAAAAAAAATTGTTTCAGATGTAGTATCAGGAAATCACGATCCAATAATAGTTGAAAATGAAAAAATTGAAGTTCTTCCAGTAAAATTAGGTAAATTAGAAGGTAATATTACAAATGTCAGTAGTTTTATTGATGGATTAGACACAGTTTTTACAAAAAA
>CAJQRN010000034.1 GCA_905612295.1 uncultured Candidatus Nitrosopumilus sp. | reverse complement strand
ATACTAGTAGTAATTCAGCCGCAACATAATAATACAAAAAAAATATTTTTCAAATATGACAGTTAACCTAGAATTACAAGAAAATAGAACATTAGTAGAACAATTTAGGGAAACTAGAACCAGAACATTAGAACTAGTAAAAAATTTAAAAAAAGATGATTTTGTAGTCCAAACCGCATCATACATGAGTCCGCCTAAATGGCATATTGGACATGTAAGTTGGATTTATGAAGCAATAATGAGCAAATTAGATAAAAATTATGAATTTCATTCAAAAGAATTCTCAGAATATTTGAATTCATACTATCAACAATTTGGAGTTCCACAGGATAAAAAATTAAGAGGCATTACATCAAGACCAACAGTTGATGAAATTTTTCAATATTTCAATACAATCAATCAAAAAGTAGAAAAATTTATTGCATCACGTGAATTAAGTGAAGATGAGAAAAAATTAATTATTATTGGATTTCATCATGAATGCCAACATCAAGAATTATTAGTATATGATTTACAGCATCTTCTTGCAGAACAATATTTGCCGGTAAGAAAAAATAAAATTGTGAAGCAGCAAGAAAAACAAAAAGAATTTGTCGAGATCAATGGTGGTCTATACACTATGGGATACAATGGAAAAAATTATTGTTACGACATTGAATTACCAGAACATAAAACATATCTCAAAAATTTTAAAATGGGAATTTTTCCAATAACCAATCAAGAATATTTAGAATTTATGAATGATGGAGGATATGAAACTTACAAACATTGGCTATCAGACGGATGGGAAAAAGTAAAATCAAATAAATGGGATTCACCAATGTACTGGGAAAAAGTTAATGATGAATGGCATGTAAGAGATTTCTTAGGAATTAGAAAAATTAATCCAAATGAACCAGTGTCTCATGTAAGCTACTATGAGGCAGATGCATATTGTAAATGGGCAGGAAAAAGACTGCCAACAGAAGCAGAATGGGAAAAAGCATCTTGTTGGAATGAAGAGAAACAGGAAAAAACAGCATTCCCATGGGGAAACGAAAGCCCATCAGAAGACAAATGTAATTTATTAGAATCATATCATTGGGGATGTACAGAAGTAGGAACATATCCAAATGGGACTAGTCCATCAGGATGTCAACAAATGATTGGAGATGTATGGGAATGGACCAGTTCAGAATTTATGGGCTATCCAGGATTCAAATCAGGATTTGATGAGTATAATGATAAGTGGTTTACAAATCAAAAAGTTTTGAGAGGAGGATCATTTGGAACTCCAAAAATGTCAATTAGAGGGAGTTATAGAAATTTCTTCAGATTAGATGAGAGATGGTTATTTTCAGGATTCAGATGTGTAGAAGATATTTAATTTTTTGAAACTAATGTTAACGAAAAATATTTTTTGTCATCCAACCACATGTTTTTAATTTCAAATCCAATGTCACACAACAAGGTCTTAATTTGAGATGGATTATATTTATGAGAATATTCAGTATGAATTAATTCACCCTCATCTAAATTTAAAGATAAATTAGATTTTTTGATTATTACAGATTGAGGTATTAGAGATTTTAAATTCATTTCAATTCGTTGATCATTTTCATTGTATATAGAATAATGTGAAAAATTATTAATAATAAAATTAGCATCAAGTTCATCATTAATCCTAGACAGAACATTGAGGTTAAATTTTGCAGTTACACCGCTTGGATCATCATATGCAGATTCTAGAATTTTTTTGTCTTTGACCAAATCTAAACCAATTAAAAAAAGATCACCTTTCTTCATAGTAGAAAATATTTTTTTTAAAAAAATCTCTCCATCGTTGGGTGAAAAATTACCAAAACTAGAACCAAGAAAAATAATTAGATTTTGTTTATCATCATAATTTTGAAGAAATTCTAAACCACCTTCATACGTATCAATTATACCAGTAATATTCAAGGTTGGATAATCCTTCAATAATTGTTCAGAGCTTTCAGTGAGAATTTCAGATATATCTATAGGGAAATATTCAGTTTTAGCCTGTAATTTAGTAAAAACATCAAGAATTAATCGAGTTTTAACAGATGCACCACTTCCAAGTTCAACCAAACGAACATTTTCGTTAAGATAGGATGGTAAATCATGTTCCAGTTTTTTTAAAATACTAATTTCAGTTCTAGTCGGATAGTATTCAGGAACTGAACAAATTGATTCAAATAAATTTGAACCTTTTTTATCATAGAAAAATTTAGGACTGATAAATTTAGAATCTTCA
>CAJQRN010000033.1 GCA_905612295.1 uncultured Candidatus Nitrosopumilus sp. | reverse complement strand
AAATGTCCTCTGCATCATTTGATTTGTTATTAGCGCTCAATTTTAAATTCCTATTATATGCAGATGATTTTATCGTTTATTTAGTTTTTCAGGTGTTTTCCTTGTAAATAGTCTTGAAATAATTTTTCAAGAGCATCATCTGAAGGGCATTTTTTAATTTGTTCAACCAGATCAGGTTGTTCAATTTCATAGCAATTCATCATATCTTGAGAATCTTTGAATACCAACATAGCTTTATTCTTAAAAATACAATGATAGAGTTTTTCTTTTTCCATGTTATCAGGATTAAAATTTACGCCATTCTCATCAGCAGATACAGGGTAATCCATACAGATAGTGAATCATCTCAATATTTAGATATTAACTTAAGAGCTTAAATCTAATTTTTAAATTCATACAAAATACAATAATAATCAAATTAACATAGATCTGATATTGGAAAGAATAGTTTTCCACATAGATTTTGATTATTTTTATGCCCAATGTGAAGAAGTAAGAAAACCAGAATTAAAAGAAAAACCAGTGTGTGTTTGTGTATTCTCAGATAGGGGAGGAGATAGTGGAGCAATTGCAACTGCAAATTATACTGCAAGAAAATATGGGGTTAAATCAGGTATACCAATATCATTTGCAAAAAAAAGACTCGAACAAAGAGATGATGCAGTTTTTCTACCAGTAGATTTTGACTATTATTCTGAAATGACTGAAAAGGCAATGAAAATAATGAAAGAAAATGCAGATGTTTTTGAATATGTTGGAAGAGACGAGGCATACTTAGATGTTACAAAAAGAGCAGGAGAAGATTTTACAAAAGCCAGACATCTAGCTCAGCAAATTAAAAATGAAATTAAAATAAAAATTAAATTAACTTGTTCAATAGGAGTTTCTTCAAATAAATTAATATCCAAAATAGCTTCAGATTATCAAAAGCCAGATGGTTTAACAATTGTAGAACCAAATAAAGTTAAAGAGTTTTTAGAATCATTAAAAATTAGAGTGATACCAGGTATTGGGAAAAAAACAGAAGAAAAATTTAATGAAATGGATATTGAGACAATAAAAGATTTAAAAAAAATAGATGTGTTTACATTGAATAAAGAATTTGGAAGAAAAAATGGAACTTACATTTACAATGCCATTAGAGGAGTAGATAACGAACCAGTAAAAGAAAAAGAAGATAGTACACAATATAGTAAGATGACAACTTTAAAAAAAGATTCAAAAAATTATGAATTTCTATTAGAAAATTTAAAAGAATTGTGTAAAGAAGTGCACGGAGTAATTATGAAAAATAATAAAATGTTTAAATCGATTGGAATTTATTTTATACAATCAGATTTAACAAATAAATCAAAATCAAGAATGTTAAGAAATTCAACTAATAATTTAGAAGAATTAGAAAGAAATTCAAGACAATTACTACTAGAAGCATTAGAAAATCAGACAATTACTATTAGAAGATTAGGAGTGAAAGTTGCAGATCTTTCAGAGACTAAAGGACAGAGTGATATTACAAATTATTTTTAAAAAAGTTAATTTTTAATATTTTTGGATTCTAATTTTTTTAGACGCCTAGATTCTATAACAATTACAACAAGAATGAAAGCAAACAACCAAGGCAAAAACATAATCTCGCCTGCAATTTTATGATATTCTTCCCATGCAACAGGATCAGTAGTGACTTTAAGGGCATACCAAGATAAAGAAAAAATACGAATTAGATTAACAACTATAGTTCCAAAAATACCTATAATAAAATAAATAATTTTACGGTTTCGGGGTATATTCATTTTTAACATAAATGCTCCAATTACAAGTGAAAAAATAATAATACTGTGAACACCTGCAGATGGCCAGAAAACTTGAAGTGCCATTGAACCATGATCACCACGTAAAAACATAATATTATCACGTGCAACTGCAGTTCCAATATCAAGGAATGTAATTATCCAAACATTAGCTTGAACAAAATATGGAACAATGTATTGTAATGGACCAAGTGTATCATATGGAAAGAATGCGTCCAATGAAAGAATTATTGCAGTTCCAGCAAGAAATATTGGACCCGCAGGAGCAATTCGAATCCAACGCTTTCCAAAGAAAATAGTTAGTGCAGCAACAATAAAAATTGCCATTACTACAAAATCCCACATCCAAGTCCAAGAGTAAATTAATTGAACATCAAATTGTGTTGCAGATTCTATAAGGTATTCTCTCAAACCGTATTCTAATGAAAGTAGATAACTAATTGTCAATAATGCAAGAGGAATTACTGAAAGTAATCGTTTTTTAGAAATAACAATTTTCAAACCAATTAATTCAGCAACTACAAAAACTAATGCAAAAAAGTAACCGCCCCGACCTTCATTCCAGCTCCAAGCAATAGAATCAGGAAATGCGATCATTGCAAAAAGAATAGGACTAGAAATAATGAAAATAGCAACGAAAAGATTCCAATTTTGCATACAAAACAATCCAAAAATGCTAAATAAATATCTGAACGTAATAATAAATTTTCAATAATTTCAAGATAAAATGGGAATAGAAAATCAGTCTTCAGAATCGTCTATTTCATCAGGATCTGAATTTCTTCTGCTTGGACGAATTGGAATAAAAATTATTGTCACAATCAATAGTATTTTGACTTGGACATACATTCCAAGGTTACAAAAATTTACCTAAGTGGTAATTTCTAATTCATTAAAACTAAAACTGGACTTCACATTCAGATTTGAGAGATTTAATCGTTGTAAAATAAGTAATTACAAGAATTCCAATAGCAATTATTCGAATTGGGATTTCATAATTGGTTAGAAATGCAGTGGCAGTTGCACCAACAGAGCCAAAAGTAGAGATGACAGCAAATCCAATAGGACCACAACTACATGCACCTGCAGCAGAACCCACAATAGTACCAAATATACTTCCACTCATTTTTTGTTTTGAATTTTTAAGATTAATTATTCTAAATAGATTCATAGGAATTACCAATGCAGATAATCCAGAAAGCATTACAATTAAAATAAATCCTAATTCACTTCCAGAAGGAATATGAGTTACAAAATAGGGTTCTAAAAAAATAAATTCAGAAATTAGTAATAAAATCATCAACATAGATGAAAAAATTACCAAAGATAAGATTAAAAATTTAAAATTAGAAAAAACAACTTTAAAGATTTCTATCATTTAGATCATGGAATCCAAAATTTTCTGGAATACAGAAAACGGTTGTGCCCCACCAATTTGTGTTTGATTATAATCAGAATCCACAATAAAGAAACCAGGAGTGCCGCGGACACCGTTATCTCGTGCTTGTTGAGAATTATACTGAACACGTTTAGAATATTTTTCAGAATCAAGACATTCATTGAATAAATCCATATCAAGATTCAAATCAAATGCAAAAGCTTTCAATCTTTCAGAACTTGCCCATCCATTATCGATTTTAGGTTCTTGTGAAGTGTATAGAGAGTTATGATATTCCCAATACATATTTTGATCATCTGCACAATAAGTTGCCTGAGCTGCTATTGGTGAATCTTTACCTAAAAATGCAAAGTCAACAAAAACTAAATTTACTTTTCCAGTTTCAATATAATCACGCATAATCATAGGCTTGGTATCATGAAACCAATTGTAGCATTGATGACATTGATAATCACCAAATTCAACAATAGTAATTGGAGCTAGAGGATCACCCAAAATAGGAGAACCTAGTGCAGTAGAAATACTTCCATGAGTTCTAGTCATATCAACATCAAATGTTTCATCAGGTGGTGAAGACATAGATATGACAATTAGAAGAATTATAGAAATTACAAGTATACCTAAGATTACACCTTTTTTATTCATAAAATAAAATAAAAAAATGAGTTAAAAAAATGTATTCAAATTGTAAGAAGGTTTTTTCTAAATCAATTAACAAATTTATGAATCATAATATCAGTAGAGAATATGTTACAAGAAAGTTAGATTAATGCGTATTAGTGTAATTATTAAATTTCTTGTTGAATTCTAAAATTAATTACATGTAATGAATTCTCATGTGAACGTTAAGTTCAACTTGATATTTAGTGATAAAACCACAATGAGTGCATGAAAACATGTTATCAAGTGGTTTTTGAGGATCCCTCTCAATTACTTTCCCAGAAATAGATGTAATGTTAATAAAATTATTATTTGAAATCACAGCAAAATTAGAACCTTCATGGATAGAATCAAAATATTCCTTAATTGCAGATATTACTAATTCAACATCCAAAATAGCATCATCATCAAAAGTGGATAGAGTGAATTGCCGATTCTTTAAAGTCGGGATCGCTTCAACTTTATCTGCAACGTAAACTAGTAATTCATTTTGAATAGATGCTACCTCTTTACAATCAATTGTAAGCATAAAATTTTAGAAATTAATCAATATTTTAGTTTATCAGTCATTTGAAAATGATTATTACGGATTAAAATTATAAATAAAAAGGGATGGCAAATTCAGAAACATTTGGAGTTGAGAAAGGACATGGAGAACAAATAGTAGGATGGTTAAATGAACAGTCAAAGATACAAAATATCAAATTAGAAGCAAGATTATACAATTATGAAGTTTCTACAAAAAACTTTGGATATTTTGAAATGTTTTCATGGATGGGAGATGTTCAAATTGCAAGAAAAATGATCATTAAAGCAAGTAAGAAATTCAAGATCAAAGTAATTGAAGGAGGATACAAACCAAAAGAAAAATTATTTAAAATGAAAAAATTTGATTTTGCCAAAGTCAAAAAAGGGGATAAAACAATAGGACAACTAGAATTTGCAGTATCAAGAATAGGAAATGCCCAATGGGAAATACAAAATGAAGAGCGTCATTAATTTTATAAATAATTTTGAGATGATTCAATGAAAATAGGGATTATAGGGATTGGAATTCTAGGAAACACGGTAGCTTTACGTCTACTAGATTTAGGATATGAGGTTACAGTCTACAATAGAACTCAAGGAAAAACAAATGAAGTTGAAAAAAAAGGCGCACATGTTGTATCATCGCCAAAAATAATGGCAGAGAAAGTAGAAATAATAATAATTATTGTAAAAGATGCAGAAGCTGTAAAAGAAGTATCATTTGGAAAAAATGGAATCATAGAAGGAAAAAACAATAAATTAATTGTTGCAGATATGAGTACAATTGATCCAGTTGAATCAAAAAATATTGCAAAAGAATTTCAACAATATCAAATTGAAAAATTAGAAATTCCAGTTATGGGAGGTCCAAATGTTGCAATTACAGGAAAATTAGTAATGATGGTGTCAGGATCAAGAGATATCTTTGAACATTGTAAAGAAGTATTTGAAAAAATTGCGAACAAAGTATTATTTTTAGGAGAACAGGGGGTAGCAAATTCAATTAAACTTGCAATGAATTTACAAATTACAATGTTAGCATTATCATTGTCAGAAGGAATTACATTAGTTAAAAAATCAAATGTAGATCCAAAGATCTTTTTAGAAGTTCTAAATTCAACATATTTTAAAACAGGAATGAGTGAAAATAAAGCATTTAAAATGATAGAAGGTAATCATGATGCAACATTTACACTGGCAAATTTAAAAAAAGACATCACAACAATGACAAATGCAGCTGTGAATTTAGGAATAGAACTACCAATGATAAGTAAAGCTGAAGAGATATATGAAAATGCAATGAAAGAAGGATTAGGAGAATTAGACTATACAGGCATTATACAATATATTAAAAAAATTAACAATATTTTGTAAAAATTATGAAAAGAGGTTATTTTTCTTTAGATATCTACGATAGGAAAATCCAACAACTAACATTGTAATTCCCGTAATTACACTCCACATAAAAAAAGAAATAATATCAAATTCAGACATAGTTTACAAATAATATTGAAACATCTAAAGTTTAGGATTATGTGCACACATAAGATAGATC
Source organism: uncultured Candidatus Nitrosopumilus sp. (assembly GCA_905612295.1). GTDB lineage: Archaea > Thermoproteota > Nitrososphaeria > Nitrososphaerales > Nitrosopumilaceae > Nitrosopumilus. The sequence continues at coordinate 7,284 of CAJQRN010000033.1, read as the reverse complement.
AGCCATGAAATAATTCTGAAACATCTAAATAGATTTGGGATAGACAAGATTTATGCCTGAATTTAGATGTGAAGACTGTGGAAAACGCCTATTTCATGAAAATGAAACAACATTAGAAGTTGAAAAAACAATTCATTCAAAATTCTGTAGAAAAATAAAAGGTGAAACACACAGCTACATGCACAGAGATCTAGCACATATGGAAACTTTTGACGTAGAAAGAGAAAACGACACTGCAGGCGAACCAGTGTTAAAAAAATAGTATATTCCTCAAAATTATATCCTAGATAATTATCATTGAATGTAATTGCCTGAAGAGTATGATTATGATTTAGTGGTTGTAGGAGGAGGTCCAGCGGGATCATCAGCAGCATTTTCAGCTGCAAAAAATGGAATAAAGGTAGCATTAATTGAAAAAGAAGATTCTATTGCCGAAACAGTAAGAACAAGCGGAGTTACATGGATTGAAAGTATCAAAGAATTTGGAATTCCAGATAATTGCTACAATCCAATTAAGAATTTTTCATTTGTATCACCAAATAATGAAGTAACAATTAGCGATTCAATTGCAACTGCAGCAGTACTGGATGTAAGAAAAACATATCGTTGGTTGGCAAATGAAGCAAAAGGAGAGGGTGCAGATATTTTTCTAAAAATTAACATTAACGAAGTTATTAAAAATAAAAATAATGACATCGTAGGTGTAAGAGGTACAGGGCCAAACGGGGAAATAACATTTCATTCAAAAATAGTCATTGACGCTACAGGGTTTACTTCTGTAATTTCTAAAGCAATGGGTTTTGTGACACAGTGGAAAAGATTTGGAGCTGGTGCAGAATATGAAGCAATAGTAGAAAATTCAGATCCAGATACATGGTGGTTAATGGTAGGACAAGAATATACACCTGCAGGTTATGCATGGATATTTCCACTAGGAAACAACATTGTAAGAATTGGTGTAGGAGTAGGTAAACCAGAATCAGACGTAGACCCAACGCAAAGACTTAAAGAAATAATAGAAAAACAATTAGGACCAATAAAAAAATTAGGAAAAATAACACCAATAGAATTCCATTACGGTTTAATTCCAAACGACGGGTTATCACGAAAAACAGTTTTTAATAATTTAATTTTAGTAGGGGATTCCGCAGGACAAGCAAATCCATTAGTTTTAGAAGGAATCAGATATGCAATAAGATTTGGCAGGGTTGCAGGTAAAGTTGCATCCGATGCAATAAAAAATAAAAAAACAGATAAAGATGCATTATACCCATATGAGGAAAATTGGAGAAATGCAATTGAGACAAAAATTAACTCTGCAGGAAAAGTTCAAGATAGATGGATTGGTTTGTCAGATAAAGAATGGGATAAAGAGTTAGACATAATCAAGGAATTAAAAACAGATGAATTTTTAGATTTCATAAAAGCAGATTTCGGATTATCAAATATGCTCAAATTGGCAATGAATCATCCAAAATTAGCAGTTAGGCAACTTTTCAATTTAGTTAAAGGAAAATAATTTATCAGTGAAAATTGTAAATAATTTTTAAAAAATCATGCCATAGAGACTGGAAGAATCCAGAATCTAGGCACAATTTTAGGCACAGATATGGTTGGGTTAGTCGATTTGGGCACACATAACGAATGAAATTGCTCACAAGTCAATGTAGAACATGTTTCACAAATCATAGATGTAGATTTGAAACAATGTAAACAATTTGTTGCTTCAAGAAGACATCCACCACAATTTCTACAAGATTCGTCAGGCAATTTCTTTTCAACATAATTTATTTAAAATTAGTTATAAGAAGCACGAAGAATTTATTCGAATCAATGATCAGTATCAATGATCAGTATCAAGAAGATTATAATTGAATAAAAAAATTGAATTAATCATGGATAATGTAAGTAAAAAATTTGATGATTGGGCAATAAATGGAAAAGCAGAATCAATGGAAAAAGGACATGGGATAAATGTTTTAAAATTTTTGAAAAAAATTTCATTTGACAAACCTTTTTCATTTTTAGATGTAGGTTGTGGAAATGGATGGGTGATAAGATATGTATCAGATTTGTCAACATGTAAAAAAGCAATAGGTATCGATAAGAGTAAAAAAATGATCATACAAGCAAATAAGAAAATAAATAACAATAAAGAAAGTTTTGTGTATACAGATGTAGAGTCATGGAAATATACTGGAAAATTTGATTTTATTTTTGCCATGGAATCAATATACTATGCAGATTCAATGGAAAAAGCAATTGAGAAAATTTACAAATTACTAAAACCAGGAGGAAAATTCTTCTGCGGTACAGATTTTTACACAGAAAATAAAGCCACAACAAAATGGGCAAGTGTAATGAAAATTCAAATGCATTTACATTCAAAAAAAGAATGGAAAGAATTTTTTAAAAATGTGGGCTTCATAACAACAACAAAACAAATCAAAGATTTGAAAAGTAATGAAAAATGGAAAAAAGAATTTGGGACATTATTCATCATAGGCACAAAACCTGCAAAGTAATATTCAAATCACATTAGAAAATACCAATAACATGTGAGCTGGAGCACGACACGCTGCTACGGCAGAGGAAACTCCTCCCTCCATACAGGAAATGTGATCTGGAGATAGATAACCAGAGATGGTTGGCAACGATGCAGAAAAGAATCCAATATGGCGCACAGTGATGGTGAAAACCTGAGGTTTCCATAAAAGGAATGAAATAGACGACCCACATGGAGCAAAGCCAAACAGAACCCTAGGATCCTGTACCAGGTTCAGGTAGGCTGCAAAGCGAAATATCGTGAAAACAGAAGGAGGGTTACTCCCAGCACACATATTTTTTATATTATTTTTTTTATATTATTTTTTTTATATTATTTGAAAATTAGATGATATAATTAATAAAATTCTAACTCATTTCATTTACATGTTCTTTACAAACATCTGCATTGCATTGACAAGTTGCATCACACAAACATGAACCTTGCATTTCACAATCACATTCAGAACCAATTTCTGCAGATACAGCACAGCCACATGCAGCATCATCTTCGCCAGCAGAAGGCATAGTTTGTGTAGAAACAGTTTCTTCAGGAAGAGTTTCTTGCGGAAGAGTTTCTTGCGGAAGAGTTTCTTGCGGAAGAGTTTCTTGTGGAAGAGTTTCTTGCGGAAGAGTTTCTTGCTGCGTACCCTCATAGACACTTCTTGTTTGGTTATAGTCAGTATCATCTTTCAAATGGGCTTCACCTCTATTGGTTTGATATCCACCAGAAGATGCACTTGTTTGGTATCCAACAAGATTGTTAGGATCAATTCCTTGTTGTCCTTGTGCTTGGTTTTTCATGGATCTACTACTAATAATAAAGAATCCAATACCACCAACAGCTGCTAATCCAGCCATACCATAAATAATCATAATTGGAAAACCACCAGTTGATGTTGTCATATAGTCATCAGGAGGAGTTGGAGTAACACCAATAATTTCAACACCATCTAAAATATCTAAAGCACCAAATCCAACTGAAGACAAGTTTGCGGTATCAGTAGATTGAACACTTCTTATACTATAAAGTTCATCGGCCATCACTTCAGCTTCATAAACACGTTCGACTTGTCTGCCTTCTCTAATACTACTTTCACCCATAGTCCAACTAGATATAACAAATCCTGCAATTGATTCATCTAATCCGAATTGACTAGCATCTGCATTAATTCCAGTTGGGTCAAACAAGAAATGCCAATTAGTTAATGGTTGTTCTAAAATAAAATCAGCGTTAATTAATTCTCGGTTAAGAACAGATTCAGCCTCAGTTCCTACAAATGTATTATAGAGAATAGGTTCTTCAGTTTCAAGAACACCAAGAGGAATGTTAATTTCAATTCCATCAATTGAAATTGGGGATGTAGTTGTTAATCCTCTCCAACCTAAATCAACTAATTTCTTTTGTGAATCTTCTGTAATAATATAATCAGTGATAGTGCCCTCTAAAACTACACGATAATCAATAGATGTTTGAATACTTCTACCTTTTAGTTGAAATTCATATATCACATTTAAGTCAGAAATTCTTGCTTGACTTCCATCAGATTGAATTCCATTGTTTAGATTGCTCATCAATTCTTGAACTCCAGGATTTGTTGAGTCAGCAGTTCCAGATACAACCCATTGACTTGTACTTAATGCATCAAACAAAACACCACCGTTTGGATATTCAATAAAGACAGTTTTGAGGTAACTCATCTTAAATGGAGATTCAGCATTATTTGGATTAATTCTAGTATCTAATTGTGCACCAAAAGCAGGAGCACTTGTACCAATAACAATAAGACCAGCAAGTAAAATAGTTAAAATTATAGCCTTAGCCACGACTAAAAGCCTCTGAATAACCGTAATAAACTTATGGTAATGTCTAAAGTAAATTCTAAATTAACGAAATAAGGATCTTGTAAAAAGTAATATGGAGTAACGGATATAGTATATCTGTTCTAGTGATATGATATGATTACAGTTTTAGCAGGAGGTACGGGTTCCGTCAAATTAGTACGGGGTTTAGTTGCACAACATGATAAAGTAAACGTCATTACAAATGTTGGAGATAATTATTGGTTATACGGACTATACGTATGCCCAGATATTGATACAATAATTTATGGTTTAGCAGATCTACTTGATCAAGACAAGGGATGGGGAATTAAAAAAGATACATTCAACTTTTTACGTCAAATGGAAGTATTTGGTGAAGAGACTTGGTTTGGTGTCGGAGATAGAGACGCAGCTACACATTTGATTAGAACTAATATGTTGAAAAATGGAAAAAACCTCAGCGATATTACAAAATGGATGTGTAAAAAATTTGCAGTTACTGCAAACATAATTCCAGTTACAGATAACACAGTAGAAACAAGAATTACTACAAACAAAGGAGAATTACATTTACAAGAATATTGGGTAAAGCATAGAGGAATGGATCCAGTAGAAGGAATTCAATATATTGGATCAGATAAAGCAAGACCAAACCCTGAAGCCATAAATGCAATACATGATGCAGATATGGTCATACTAGCACCAGGAAATCCACTAACATCAATTGGTCCAATGTTACAAATTAAAGGAATTAGAAAAGAATTATCAAAAATTAAGAAAAGAGTTGTAGCAGTAAGTCCATTAATCGGAGAGAACTCAATTAGCGGTCCTGCAGCAAAATACATGCAAGCAGCAGGAATAGAATCAAACGCATACGGATTAGCAAAAATGTATTCAGATGTATGCTCAAATGTCATTGTAGATACAAAAGATAAAGCACTAGTTAGTAAAATTCAAGATTTGGATATGAAAGCCTATGATACAAAAATTACTATGAAGAATAAATTAGCAGAAGATGCATTAGCAAATTTCATTTTAAAACAAGTGCACGTTTAATTTGAAAACAGCAGCAGTTATTCCAGTAAAAACATTCTCAAATGCAAAAACACGTTTACAGTTACCTTCAGAAAAAATAGAAGAGTTATGCAAAGTAATGTTAGAAGAAATATTACAAGTTTTATCAACATCACCTAAAATTGAAAAAATAATCATAGTAACAAAAGAAAAAAAAGCCATAGAAATTGCTAAAAAATTTAATGCATTAATAATAATTGATGAAAAAGAAGAGGGTGTAAATCAAGCAGTTTCCCTAGCAGAAAAATATCTATTGGAAAATAATTTTGTTGCATCGATGGTATTTCCTCAAGACATACCAGGTATCAAAATACAAGACATTGATTTTATGTTAAATTACAAAACACATCCAAATTTTGCAATAATAGTTCCATCACGTAAGTTTGATGGAACAAATGCACTTGTAAGAATGCCAGTAAATTTAATGGAGACACATTATGATAATGACAGTTATAGAAATCACATGGCTACAGCAAAGGAGCACACACGCAATATTGCAATGGTATTTGTTAAACGAATAATGTTGGACATAGACGATAAGGAAGACTTAGAATTGTTTTTAAAACAAAATGAAAAACCAGATCTTGTAGAAAAAATTAAAAAAATTCTAAATTAAAGATTTTTTTAAATAAAATTTATTTAAAATTAGAATACAAGTTCCCAGTATTCCAGAAAATAAGAATATCCATTCCAAGGACGACATCAAAGGATTAGTAAAAGCCAATTCTAAAGGAACGTAATTAATTTGAGAGATAAAATGAGCATATGCAAAAATAAAATAATTTGTAGCCCAATGGATTAAAAGAGAAGCAACAATACCATACCTAAGATAGACCCAACCTAGAATTATGCCACCTGCAGTTGCCTGAGCAAACTTACCCTCACTCCAAGAATCACTAAATGCAATATGAGCAAATCCAAACAAAACACCAACAAAAATAATTAATAAAATTGCTTTTTTAGAATTGAATATATTTAATGAGGAAGGCGCCCACAAACATTTTACAAAATAACGTATTGAAGCCCGACTAGAGTATAATGCAAACAATGGAATTCCAATTAAAATTATACGAAAAACAAATTCCTCCAATAAAGGTGCAAGGGATACGTAGAAAAATTGAATTAGACTATTACCTCCAAGAGGAGGCACAGTTACAATTCCAAAGTACTCCTGAATAAAATTAATTATTGCAGAAATTAGAATCAGTATAGATAACCACTTTGTCATAGCAAACATATAATTTAATTTGGCATCATATTTGCCCATAGAAATTAGAGATGAAATAGATTTTAGGAAATGCTGCTTAGGTCCAAGAATTGCAATTACAAAAATAACAAGATAAAACATCCACAAAATAACAAACGCGTCACCCAGAGTAACATCAATTGATGATTGATAGAAATCAGTTTGATTAAAAATATCTAAATGAGTTATAGGGTAATCATAATGAATATCATCGCCAATGTCACTTTCAAATACAACATAAATTCCAATAGGAAAAGAAATTAGAAGCAGTCCAAAAATTATAGATAATAAAGCAGTGAAAGGAATACCAAGTAATTGAATTATTTTATTTTGATTTTGCAATTTTGTTCTAATGAAGTTCTATAGTATCTTCTGCAAAACCCAAATGAACAAGAGTCTCTTTGATTGTATCTCTATGATCACCTTGTAAGAAAATATAGCCTTCTTTGGCAGTACCACCACAGGCATATTTGTTTTTAAGATCTTTTGCAACAGTTTCTAAATTATTTAATTTTGGATCCAATCCTTCAATCATAGTACCTTTTTTCTTAAATCTTCTAGTTTCTAAGCGAATTATAATTTTAGTACTGTCTTTA
>CAJQRN010000032.1 GCA_905612295.1 uncultured Candidatus Nitrosopumilus sp. | reverse complement strand
TGCTAATTTTAAAGGAGGTTTTACATCAACAATTTTTTTTGTTGATAAATCTAGCATTAGACTTGGTGTATTAGATGCAACGACAATAATATCCGGCATAAATTTTTCTTCTAATAGATTAATTGTTTTTTTAATTATTGTGCTTAATTTAGCCTGTGATTTTAGTCCGTATGGATAATTTTTTTGATCAGCAAAATAAATAATATCATTTTTACTAATTTTTTGAATTTCTTTAATTATTGAAAGTGAGCCTAACCCTGAATCAAAAACAACAATCTTTGCCACTATCTTCAATTTATCAATCAATCATAATAGTTTGTTAGTTAAATTTACTCAAAAGTTGATCTAAATTTACACTGTTGATTAAGGCTTAATTTGTGGATTCACCAACATGTCAAAATTCGACAGTACATGGGCTCGTCAAGAGACTCAAAGTGTAACTGGCAAACTACAAGATGTATTAAAACCTCAAGGTGCATTGAAACCACGAATTCAAACTGCAGTAAACCAACTACAAGTCCAAATATCAAAAATGGACTCGATGTTAAGTAAATTGCAAGAAAGAGATGCGCAACTCTTTCAACGAGTCGTGACTGCAATGCAGCAACATGATACTAGTACAAGTAAAGTTTTGTCCAACGAATTAGCTGAAATTCGTAAAGTTACAAAGATGCTTGGTAATGCAAGAATGTCATTAGAACAAGTTCAACTAAGACTGACAACTATTCATGATCTTGGTGATGCTATGGTAGCAATTGGACCTGCGATGAATACAATGAAGGGATTGAAATCATCACTCGGAAAATTCATGCCAGAAGCTGATTCAGAATTGAATGGTATGACCCAGACACTTAATGGACTTATGATGGATTCACTTGCAGGAGACTCATTCAATATGGAGTCTTCTACTTCAAATGAAGAAACAGATAGAATTCTTCAAGAAGCATCTGCAGTAGCCGAGCAACAGATAGGAGAAAAATTCCCATCTGTACCATCTTCAAGTGGACTTTCGTCACAAACCTCTTCTACTTCTTCCTTTGAGTAGCTAGTTGAGATTAGACGATAGTTATTATTTTTATTTTATTTATTTAAAAAATACTAAGCTAAAATATTAAAAATAATTTTTAGTTATGGAAATGCAACAGATTCAGATAAAATGGAATCAATCTCTGAAATATTCACTCTACTTTGTTCCATGGAATCTCTTTTTCTAATTGTTACTGTATTGTCTTCTAATGTTTGATGATCAACTGTTATTGCAAATGGAGCTCCAATTTCATCCAATCTTCTATATCTTCTACCGATTGCACCTGAATGATCCAAAAATGCATCAAATTTTCTTTTAATACTCAGAAAAATTTCATCTGTTTTTTCTTTTAATCCATCTTTTTTAACTAATGATAAAATTCCAACATGAACTGGTGATAAATATGGTTTTAGTGATAAAACCATTCTTTCATGTTCTTCATCTTTTTTTAATGAATGCTCTAAAATTGTATATAGACTTCTATCAATTCCCATTGAAATTTCAAATACATGTGGCAAAACTTTTTCATCATTATCCATTACCTCAAATTTTTCTTTACTCATCTTTGCATGACTAGATAAATCATAATCTGCTCTATAATTACATGCTACAAGCTCAAGCCAACCGATTGTAGTTTCAACTTCAAAATCAAATGCGACTTCTGCATAGAATGCTTTTTCCTTATCTCCTAATTTTCTAAATCTACTTTTTGAGATGTCAATGCCTGTTTTTTCATAAAATTCTGTTAAAATTCCTAAATAATATGCTACAAACTTGTTTGGAACAATTCCTGATTCTAGTGCTTCTTTACATGTCATAGAAATTGGCTCAGCATCGGTCTGTACTCTAATTACTGTATTTTCAACTTCGGTAAATTTTTCAACTTCATCTAATCTTGCAGGATTACAAAATACTTCAATTTCAGCTTGATAAAATTCTCTAAGACGAAGTAAACTTTGTCTTGGTGCTATCTCATTTCTAAAACTTTTTCCTACTTGAGCAATTCCTAATGGAAGTTTGCCTCTCATAGTCTTGAAAAGTCTAGGAAAATCAACAAATATTGATTGACATGTTTCTGGTCTAAGATATGCTTCTTCTTCTTGAGGACCAATTCCAACTTTAAACATCATATTGAATTTTTTTGTTGAACTAAAATTGCCCTTACATTTTGGACATTGTATTTTATTTTCTTTAATTGCATTATCAAATTCAACCAAGTCTGCATTTTCAGGAATTTCAATATTTGTAATCTCTGCAATTGTTCTATCTGCTCTAAATGTTGAATTACATTTTGTACATTTTATTATTGGATCTGCAAAATTACCTAGATGACCTGATGCCTCAAAAACTGATTTAGACATAATTTGAGAGCCATCTATCTCCATCATTCCATCTCTTCTGATTAACTCTCTTCTCCATAACTCAAGAAATTTATTTTTTAAACCAACACCTGATGGACCATATTCCCAAAAACCTGCACTTGCATCAGAATAAACTTCACAACTAGGAAAATAAAATCCCCGTTCAAGTGCTAATTTCATTACTTCTTCATAATTCATTATTTTATTTTTCCCTTAATTGAATACATTTCTATGCAAATCCTTTTGCTATTTTTACATTTTCAAAATCGTTTCTATCATCATCAATTGGAGTTTCTAAAATTATGGGAATTTTTTTCTTATTTGCAAATTTTACAACAGACTTTATTCCTTCTTCTCCAATTCCACCTAATCCTAAATGATAATGTCTATCAAGATTACATCCAAGTTCTCCTCTAGCATCATTTAGATGAAGAATTTTTAAATTTTCTAATCCAACATGTTTATCAAATTCTTTAAAAGTTTCTTTCACTTTATTTGCTGTTCGTAAGTCATACCCTGCAACAAATGCATGACATGTATCAAGACATACACCAAATTTCTTTCCAGGTTTTAATTGCTTAAAAATTTCACCAAGTTGTTTAAAATCTGAACCAACAGAATTTTTTTGTCCAGCAGTATTCTCTAATAAAATTATTACATCATTTTTTGTTTGACCAGCTTTTGTTAGACCTTCTACTAATTTTTTAATTCCTGCTTCTTCTCCAGTTCCTAAATGGCTACCTAGATGTGTAACTAAATATGGTATCCCTAATTGTGCGCATCTTTCAACTTCACTTATCAACGTGTTAACTGATTTTTCAAATGCATCATTTTTTGGTGTAGCTAAATTTGGTAAATATGGCATATGTGCACAAATTGCAAATCTATCAATTTTACTAGCTTTTAATTTAGATTTAAAAGCATCAATGACTTCCTTTGTTAGTTCTTTTGCGTGCCATGATCTTGGGCTTCTCGTAAATATCTGAAATGCTGAACAATCTCTTTCAACTGCATTATCTACTGATTTGTCAATTGAACCTGATGCTGAAACATGACAACCAATTTGCATATTCTAATAATTCCTTAAAACATAATTTAAACCCCCGTTCAAATCTTGAGAATCAGATTTTTATGTAAATTATTCAATCAACTATTATGCTAGTTCTTGGACAAGATGAAAAAGCAAAATATCCATTTTTGGCTGATGCTGGTGAATATTTGAAAGATAAAGGATTTTCTTTAGTTCAATTTGGTAGCGATCCAGTTCTAAAATTATCCGTTGAAAAAGCACTACATAGAATCAAAGTTGCATCAGCTGGTGAAGTCTATAAATCAGATATTGATAAAGATGGTCAGGCATCCAAAGACTATGTTCTTGAAAGAGAAGTATTTTCATTTCTTTTAGCCATAGTGCTTATCAAATTAACTGGAATGTCTACATTGATCAAAAGATTTGCTTTAGCTGAAGCTCGAAGAGCAGAAACTTATTTAGAAAAAGATTTAGGAAATGCTTCTAATAAATCAAAAATTGATTTAGCAACTAGAATTATTTATGATTTATTTAATATTAAAATAATTAAAGAAAATGATTTTTTTGTAATACCCGTATCTGATTATCTTAAACATTCAGTTACTTTTCATGAACGTGAATGGAAATTAATCAATAGACATGTTGAAAATGGAAAAGTCTTTCTTACTCCTGATAAAACAGTTAGATTAATTCGAAAAGAATTAGGAAATTATATTAGTTCAAAAATTATCAATGCTCCTAAACCTTCTATGATTCCTGGACTAGAAAATATTGTAAATGAATTAATTTTAATTTCTAAAAAACTTACACCAACTTATACAATAACTACTGGAGAATATCCTCCATGCATAAAACATGCAATAGATGTACTTGAAAAAGGTGAAAATCTCCCGCATTCTGGAAGATTCATGCTTGCAACTTTTCTTTTATCAAAGGGACAAACAGTTCCACAAATTGTACCATTATTCAAAAATGCACCAGATTTTAATCCTCGTGTTACACTTTACCAACTTAATCATCTTGCTGGAACTTCAGGTAGTGCAACAAAATATTCATGTCCTTCTTGTGAAAAATTAAAAACACAAGATCTCTGTTTTATAACAAAAGAATGTGATAATATCATTAATCCAATGCAATTTGGAAAGAAGAGAACATAATGAATGAAATTGATATTAAATTTTTAGAAGATTCTTTTAAAAAATATTATTTTAATCATTTTGATCTAATTACTAGTCCTCAACGTACATCTGAAAGGGAATTTGGCTATCAAAAATTTAATTCTGGAATGTTTAGACATATTTCTCTTAAGGACAATAAAGAATTACATTTATTATTTATGCAAAATATTCCATCAGATGTTTATTGCTCAAACGCATATTATGCATTTCCAAATTCTCCCATGAGTGAAAAAGATTGGAAAGAAGCTGATTTGATTTTTGATATTGATGCAAAGGATCTTAATTTACCTTGTAGAAAAAATCATACCATATCAATTTGTAATGAATGCAATGAAATTTCAAAAGATACTAATCAATGTGTAAAATGTAATTCAACTAAATTAGAAAAAAAATCACTACCTTGTAAAAATTGTATTGATGCATCAAAAATTGAAGTCAATAAATTATCTAATGTTTTAATTAATGATTTGGGAATTGATAAAGAAAATATTCATATTTATTTTTCAGGTAATGAAGGATTTCATGTTTATGTTTATGATTCACAATTTCAGCAAATAGGTTCTAAAGAAAGATCAGAACTTGTTGATTATATCATGTTTCGTGGTGCTATTCCTGAAACATTTGGTATGAAAAAATTTAAGCCTAATAGATCATTATTTCCTGATTTCAATCAAAAAGGTTGGAATGGAAGATTTTCAAAATATATTTTTGGTTCAAAATCAAAACGTTCAAAAATTATTTCAGAATTACTTGATAGTGGATATCCTTCTTTCCAAAAAACACTTGATGATGTATCCAAAAATATTGGTGTTAAAATTGATCCTAATGTAACTATGGATATTCATAGAATTTTTAGATTACCTGGTTCTATCAACAGTAAGAGCGGTCTTACCAAAATTCTTTGTACTAATTTAACTAAATTTGATCCATATACGGATGCATGTTTTCTTAATGATGATCCTGTTGAAATTTTAGCTAATTGTCCAATTGAATTTAAGCTAAAAAATAAAAAATTTGGTCCATATACTAATGAAAAAATATTAGTTCCAACATACGCCGCAGTGTACATGATTTGTAAAAAACTAGCAACAATTGCCTAATTTTGCTGGTAAGGCTTTAATTTAGTGAATCGTAATAAAATATGATTTTGTATAGTGCATCCACTGATAAGCAAGCTCCGCCTCCTGATACTGGTAAATTCATCAGATTAGCTATTGTTGCTATTATAGGAATTCTAATTTTTACCCTGATTGGGAATCAAGCAGTTATTTTATCAATGAATTTCACTGAATTTGGAGATCAATTCACAAAACCTCTTTACTATACACTTCTTTCAACTCTAATTCTCTCAGCAATTGCTCTTATTCGTGTAAATATTGTTCGTAGATCTTCTATTTTCTGGTATGGAATTAATTCAGCAATTGGATTTATTGCAAGAGGTCCTCAACAATCTATTTCAGCAGATATTCAAAGTTTTAAAAATTATAAATTAACTTCTCCACAATTCATTCTCTGGCAAATAACTAAGATTTTGCTATTTGGTGCATTCTTTGCAAATATTATGTTTGGATTTGCAGCAATGTCATTTATTGAAGGAAATACATTAGGCGTTGAACATTTACCAAACTTATTCTCTTTACCATTTGTAACTCCAGATAATAATCCAAATTATGCATTTGAACAAGTTGTTCCAATGATTCCTGCATTAGTAATACTAATTCCGCCTATGCTTGGAGCAATTGGATTACGTTTGGTTCTGTATGTTGGTATTCATAGAATTATTGATGTTGTCACATCATATTTGCAAGACTCTCAAGAAGGAAAACCTCGTTATCTAAATTATGTTTCAACTATCGAGGGAATTTTAGGAATTGGTGTACTTTGGATTGGTGTTAATCTATTCTTTACTGATCAAATTGATTATAATACAAGATATGTTATTGGAGGCACACTTGTAATTGGTTCTGCTTTAATTGCATTTTCATTAGTTGATAGAATTAGAGCACGTGTTCTAACTCATATGTTTAAACGCGATGTAATAATACGATTTGCAACAATCCTTGTAATTTTACTTATGGTTGGTGGTGTAGTGGCAGTAAACAACAGTATTGCTGATGCAAAGAAAATTGAATATTTAGGACCATATACAGAACAACAAATTCAAGTTAATAGATATCTTGGAGAATTAAATGATGTTCAAGAAAATACACACGATGTACAATTAACATCTGTATCTGCAAATAATATTAAAAATTATGTTGAACAAAATAGTGATGTTCTTGACGTTATTCGAATTTGGGATTGGGAAGCTGCATTTGCCAAATTAAAGCCCGAAATAGGATTAATTCCATATGTTGACTTTGAAGATAACGATATTCTAAGATTTAACAACACTTTGTATTGGACTGCATCAATGAAACCAATTCTGCCATCGTCTGTTAGTCTTGATAATAGATGGTACAATGAGCATCTTGTTTATACTCATGTTCCAGATGGATTTTTGACTTTAGGTGCAACAGATGGTCAGATAGTTGACAGTGGAGAATTTTTCCAACAACGAGAAATTTACTATGGTGAAGGTGGATTATTTGAACAAACTTGGTCTGGTTATCCAACTGGCAGAGGTGAAACTAGTGCAGAACTTGGAGGCGTATCTTATTCTGGTACTGGTGGTTTGGATGTTCCACCACCACTTAGTTGGATATTTGAACCAAATTTCGTACTTTCATTTCCAGGTGAATCTGTACACATTATGAGATACAAGGATGTACATGATAGAATGGAAATATTGTATCCATATTTCTTATATGATTTATTTGGAAAAGAGTTAGACTCACTACCTGTAACGGATGGTGAAAATTCCTATTGGTTAATTCCATTAATTATTGGTTTTGACACAGGTGACGTTCCTTGGTCTGTTGGAAATCCATACTTACGCTTGGTAGGATATGCACTTGTTGATTCGTATAATGGTGATATTCAATTATTAAAAACAGGTGATGATTTCTTTACTGAAATGTTTGCTAGTCAATATGATGAACAATTTTCAACAATGCCATCTTGGTTAGAAGAACAAATTCGATATCCCGTTGAATTGTTTAATTGGAAAACAGAAATGTACAATATTTACCATGTAACTAATCCTGAAACATTCATTCAAGCAAATGAATTTTACGAAATTCCTCGTGGTCTTGACACTTACTATGTTGAAGCAAAACCACCTGGATTTGAACAAACTTCTTTCTTAGGATTACTTTCATTGGAATTAAAAGGATCACAAGGAAGAAATCTTGCTGGATATATGGTAGTTGAAAATGATCTTGCCAATTTAGGTAATTTACAATTTTATGAAGTTCCATTAGATTCTGAAACTAAATTAATTGGACCTACTGCAGTAAGAGAAGCACTTGATCGAGATCCTGAATTTTCTAAATTAAAGACATTATTGAGAAATCCAAGAATTGGTGATAATATTTTGTATCGTGTAGGTGATCATGATGTATACTTTATCCCAGTTTATACTGCAGGTGCTGGTGGCGTAGTTGCTCAATTAGGTACTATTGCAGCAGTTGGTGCAGCATTTAATGGTGAATACTTTGTTGGATTGGGTGCTACACAAGAGGAAGCATTTGAGCAATATTTGAAAAAGGTTTCTGGTGTGGCAGCAACTACAACTACTGCTGATGATGATTATGTTGAATTACTTAAAGATGATAGAATTGATATTATAAAATCAATATTTGAAAAAGAACAGATTATAATTTCTGAACCAACATCAATTCAGATACCACTGTCATTTAATGAAGGTGAATTATTCTTCTTTACTGAAGAAGATCTTCCTGATACGGAAGTATTCCTATCTGAATTCATTGATGACTTTGTAAAGCCACGTAGCGATAGAGTATTCATGTGGGAAGTAGATACGATTCTCAATATTGGAACTGTATTTGTGAAAGATGGATTACCTGAAATACACTATGTGTCAATTGAGGTAGGCAACTAGTTGCTTCTTGTTGTTGATAACGGTTCTATCTATACAAAACAATTAACTAATTTTTTAACTAAAAAAAATATTTTATTTACAAAATCTACTCCTTATATTTTAGAATTGAATTCATTAGAAAAATATGGCTCAATTATTTTATCTGGAAGAACAAAAAATGATAAAAAAATAAACGAAGTAAATTCTAAAATTATTAATTTTTCAATTAAAAATGATAAAAAATTACTTGGAATATGTTATGGTGCAGAAATATTAGCTCTTACATTAGGAGGTACAATTAGAAAAAGAAAATTTATTCACAAAGGAAATGAAACAATTGAAATTTTACAAAATAATTTACTTACAAATAATTCAATAGATGTATTTGAAAGTCATGGATTTGAAATTTCTAAATTACCAAATACATTGATACCGATTGGAAAATCTGATAATTGTAACTATGAAATTATTCAATATGAGAAAAAACTAATTTTTGGAACTCAATTTCATCCAGAAATGAGTCTTGATGGTAATAATTTAATTGAAAAATTCTGTTCACTCTGATTGATATTAATAACTCTCAAAATTTCTTTATTTTATGGAACAAGAAGATCATCAATTACTTTTACCTCTTGTTGAAGAAGAAAATATTTGTCTTCCATTACCAATTAACGTTGTATCTAGATATTGGAATATTGAATTACCCATGGCTGAAGCTGTAGAATCTGCTAAGAAATATTCTGACTTTAATGGAAGTATAATGATTGAGGGAATAGAACTTGCAGAAAGGCATGGTTTGTCCCTAAAGATAGTTCATTCTTCTTTAACTGAATTAAAGATGATTATTGATGCAGGTATTCCTCCAATTGTAATTCTTCCAGGTATTCCTGAAATTACACAACATGCTTCAGTAATTACTGGTTATAGTGAAGAAGATAAAACCATTCTTCATTATATTCAAAAAGGTAATCAGGAGGGAGAACAACAAGAGGGAGCAATTCCACAAGATATTTTTGATAGAGAATGGTCTGAAGAAGGAAGATTATTGATAATTATGGCACCATCTGATACTTTATCTGGTATTGTTCTTGAAAATAATTCTCAAGATAAATCTAATCGCTTATGTTTTAATTCTGAAAAATTTAATATTTTAAAAAATACCAATGAAGCACTTGCAGCATTAAAAGAAGCTATTGAACTTGATTCAAATAATTCTACTGCTTTACATCTGTATGGCTCTATGTTAAATCAACAAAATTCCTTAGAGTGTGTTTCTTTTTATGAAAGAAGTTTAAAAATTAATAATAAATCATATTTGACATTTAACGCATTAGGTAATTTTTATCTGAAAACAAATCAATTTGAAAAAGCAGAAAATTCTTACAGTAAAGCAATTGAAATTAATCCAAAAAGATCTGCTAAAATATATAAAAACCGTGCTTATATTCGAGAAAAACAAAACAAAAATTCAGATGCGAAAGAAGATCTTAAATCATATTTGAAATATTTTCCTCAAGCACCTGATAGAGGAATTATAGAACAAGCAATTAGAGAAATTTAATGCGGAATACGGGATTTGAACCCGTGACCTTCAACTTGGGAAGCTGACGTCATACCAGACTAAACTAATTCCGCTAAGATATCATTTCAATAATTATGATTAAATATCTTGATTGAGTAGGTATAACATGGATGCAAAATGCCCAGAATGTGAAAGAGTTGCAGTTTTAGATGATGATATTACTATTGTAAAATGTCCTCACTGTAATTTTGAAGCTGATTATGATACTTATCTTGAAATTATGAAAGATCATGCAATGAATATGGCATCTGATTATATTCCAGATCGTTCTGGATTATAATTACCAGAAATTCCCTTTATCTGAACAATCTAGATGGGATCCACAATTAGGACAAAACATATGGCATGCTTGCATATCTACCATTTTGTTTTCACACCTTGGACATTTGATTTCTTCTCCCATGACTATCTATGGGAATATTGATTTAAAAATAATGTCCAAACGTTAATTAGTACTTTAACGTTTTTTTGAAATAATTGGCAAACTTCAAACTTACAATATCTGATATTAAAGGAAAATCTCTATCTAAAGAACTCAAAGATAGCGATGCAAATCCATTGTTAGGATTACAATTAGGAAATGAAACTGATGCTACAGTTGTTGGCTTGACTGGAAAATTAAAACTCACTGGTGGCAGTGATAAATCTGGAGTTCCTATGAGAAGTGATGTTCATGGTGCAGCAAGAAAACGAGTTTTACTTTCTCATGGTGTTGGTTTACCACATGCAAAAGATGGTGATAGATCTAGAAAATTAACTCGTGGAAATACTATCTCTGAAGAAATTTATCAAATAAATTGTAAATTTGATGGAGAGTTACCAGTTGAAGCACCTGCAGAAGATGCAGCTGAAAAAACTAAAGATAAGAAAGAATAACTTAACATATACCGATTCTATATTTTGACTCATGCACTGGCGCGAAACACTTCCTGATTGGTATATTAAAAAATATGGTTATCAGCCATGCATTAACATTGGAACTGCTGGTCATGTAGATCATGGAAAAACTAGTCTTATTCAAGCATTAACTGGTTCATGGACAAGTGTACATAGCCAAGAATTAAAACGTGGAATTACAATTCGTGTTGGTTATTCTGATGCTGCTTTTTACAAATGTAAAAAATGTGAAGAACCTTTAGGATATTCTACAACCCCCAAATGTAATAATTGTGGAGATGAAAGTGAATTATCTAGAGTTGTAAGTTTTGTAGATAGTCCTGGACACGAAAGTTTGATGGCAAATATGCTTTCTGGTTCTGCATTAATGGATGGTGCATTATTACTAGTTGCAGCAAATGAAAAAGTTCCTAAACCACAAACACAAGAACATCTTTTAGCTCTTCAAACTCTTCAAATTCAACAAATAGTTGTACTTCAAAATAAAGTAGATTTACTTTCTTATGATGAAGTATTAGCAAATTATAAAGATATTACAAAATTTGTTAAGGGAACTAATGCCGCAAAGTCTCCTATTATTCCAATTTCTGCTCAATCTGGATTAAATATAGATGCATTAATTGGTTCCATAGAATCCACCATTAAAACACCTGAACGAGATGAAAAAGCTGATACTGTAATGCATGTTTTACGTTCTTTTGATGTAAACAAACCTGGTATAAAATTAAAAGATATCAAGGGCGGTGTAATTGGTGGGAGTTTAACTCAGGGAATTTTTAACATTGGTGATGAAATTGAAATTAAACCTGGTATTATGAATGAAAAAAATAAATCATATGAACCAATTCATACTGAAATTACTTCATTAGGAACTGCTGCAGGAATAGTTGAATCTGTAAAACCTGGAGGATTAGTTGCAATTGGTACAAAGTTGGATCCATCTATGACTAGAAGTGATTCATTTATTGGTTCAGTAATTGGAAAGCCTGGAACACTTCCTGATAATGCTACTTTGTTAAAACTTGATGTTAATTTGTTTGATTCTGCAGTAGGTTCTACAGTAGGTTCTACAGTGGACTCTCTTACGGATCTTCAAGTTAAACCAATTCAAACTGGTGAATTACTTCGATTAAACATTGGAACTGCCCCAGTATTAGGTAAGGTTACTAAGGTAAAATCATCTAATATTGAAATTGAGCTTAGAAGACCTGCATGTATCTTTGAAAATGGACGTGTAGCAATAAGTAGAAAAATTGCTGAAAGATGGCGATTAATTGGTGCAGGTATCGTTGGTTGAAGTAATCTGTGATACTAATTTTTTAATTCATTTAGCAACTAGACGAATCAAAAATATTGATAATTTAGATATGGAAATAGGTTCAATTTCTTTTATTGTTCCTGACGTTGTTAAAAATGAATTAGTAAAATTACAACAAGTTCCAGAAAAAACTCAAGAAATAACTACAACATTAAATTTTATAAAAAATTTTAAAATTATTCCTATTACTGGAAATTATGCAGATCAAGAACTTATCAATCATGTTAAAAATACTCAAAGTATTATTGCAACAATGGATAGAAAACTTAAAAATAAAATTAAACAGTTAGGAAGTTCTATTTTATCTATACATAATGATAAGATCATTCTTGAGAGTTAGTAAACTTTATTTTAAAAATAATTCATTCTAATAATATGTCTAATTTTTCTATTAGCAGTTCAGATTTTAACGAAGGAGAAGAAATTCCAAAGAAATTTGGCTATAAATTTGAAAATACTCATCCTACAATTGAATTTGATAATATTCCTCAAAACACAAAATCACTATCTATCATAATGGATGATCCAGATGCAATGGCTGCAGTAGGAAGAGTTTGGGTTCACTGGTTATTATCTAATCTTTCACCACAAACTGTCGCAATTTTGACTGGAGAAACACCCATGAAAACATTAGAAGAAGGAGAAGAGGATGACGAAATAGATTGTCTAAAAGGAAAAACTGATTTTGATGAGATTGGTTATGGTGGACCTGCACCACCTAATGGACGTCATACATACATCTTCAAAGGATATGCACTTGATACTATACTTGATCTCAAAGAAGGTTATTCTAAACAAGAATTAGAGGATTCAATGAAGGGTCATATTATTGCAGAATCAAAATTGACAGGAACTTTCATTTAATATTAATCATAAAAGTCTACTAGATTTATAATATTTTTAGAAATTGTATTATTTGATTCAATTTCTTTAGAATCTATATTTACATTCCAATCAAAAATTATTTCTCCCTTATGTCCTTTAAAATTTAATATGACTTGATACTCTTCTAAATTGATCTCTGTTACATCCATTTTTACTCTAGTATTTCTATTGTCAAAAATTTTCTCATCAGGATATTCATCTTTTATTTTATCTTCAATTCCATTTTTTATATTAAATCCTGATTCATTGGGACCATTATACTGCATTAAAATATCTACAATAATTTGTT
>CAJQRN010000031.1 GCA_905612295.1 uncultured Candidatus Nitrosopumilus sp. | reverse complement strand
ATGAATAATCATAAAACTCATCTATGTAGTTGTGATTGTCATGATGAAAATACACCTGCACATGAAGTTGGGACTACTCATTAATTTTTAAATTTTTGTTCAATCTCTCGTGCTAATATTTCTAATTCTTCTATATCTCCTAATTTTCTATATGTCAATTTTTCAATTGTTTTAATGATGCTAATCGCTGCTCTGTATTGTGGTATTTCTGGTTGATTTAATTCTCCATACATGCCAATCCCTTGAATGTCGTGTTTCTTGGCAAATCCTAGAATTAAACCGTTGAACCCTGTAATTAGTGATTTTTGAGGTGTCATGTCTACCCCTAATCTTTCTATCTGTTTTTTTAATTCTATGGATGTTGTAGTGATGTATGTTTTAGGATTATTTTTTAAAATTCTATTTGTATGAAATCCACCTAATGTATAAATAAATTTTGCAGAATACTCCTTTGCAACATCTATTACATCTTGGCACAGTAAATTTAATTCATTATTATTTTGAGGCTGACCGTTTCCTCCTCCAAATATAATTAAATCATCTGTGTATTTGTATTCCCAACTTTCATTTGGTAGATCAACATGTCCTCCGTTATCTATTACATATGTTGGAAAAGACACTTTTGCAGTTCTAAAAGATTTTGTTTTTAATGATTTATTTATAAAATTAATTACAATACTTCCAACGTTTCCCATATCTTGCATGGCTGCTATGATTATTGGTTTCTCTACTGTTGGCTTTTCATTTTGTATAAATTCCATATGCCTTAATTGTTTTAATGAATTTTAAACCTATGTTACTGTGCTATTTATTTAATAAATTATAATTTTGTTATCAATTATATTAATTGGATTTGGTGGGTTTTACTCTCATTTTTACTCTTAATGAAAATTTACATGTTCTATTTTAATCCTTCCTGATTTCTAACTATTTGTCATATGATCTAATACAATCTGAAGATTCATAAGAGAAAAAAAATTCCTAGCTACAAATTATGACGACATCGCTAGAAACTTTTGGTACATTGGAATATGTTCTTGACAAATATTCTAAAATTTGGTGCTGGAAAGTTACAGGCGAACATGCAGTCGCTATGATTTCAAAATTATCTCCTGAAGCTTGGTATGGTGAAACTGAGCATGAGGTGATTATTGCAGATTCTACTGACAGTCTAAAGCAACTTAAACTCCTAATGGATCGCTATCCTTTGGAAATACTGTCAAAAACTATCTGGCAAAGAAAAATTGTTAAAACATATGCTCCAAAACCTCTTTTGGCTCCAATAAAGCATAAATTGAAACGTGCTAAAGCTGGTGAGCAATTTAGGGGTAAATTAATGAATTTTCAAAAAGAAGGTTTAGATTTTTTGTTAAAATCTTCAGGTAATGCTTTACTTGCAGATGAAATGGGACTTGGGAAAACAGTTCAAACTTTATCATATGTTTCCACCGAAAAACAAACTTTTCCAGTATTGATTGTCGCACCTTTAGTTACTTTAAAAAATTGGGAACGTGAAATTCAAAAATTTGTTAAGAAAAAAAGTAGAAATGGTAGAATTATTGAATCTGAATCTCCAAGTATTACTTCTATACGCACTGGTAAATCTAAAGAATTACCGCAAAGTGATATCTATATTATTAATTATGAATTACTTCTTAAACGCTCTGAGGATATCAAAGAAGCTGGAATACATACTATTGTTTGTGACGAAGTTCATAATTTAAGATCAAAAACCACCCAAAAATATAAGGCCATTAAAAAACTTGCAGCATTACCTTCAGTTCAATATAGGATTGGACTTTCTGGCACTCCGATTTATAATCGTGGTTCTGAAATATGGCCAATCATTGATATTTTGAAACCTGGTTTACTTGGAAGTTTTAAAGAATTTTGTGAATACTTTTGTTATGTAGATGATAAAGGGAAAGCAATTGTTTTAGAAAATAAACGAGCATCCCTTAGAAATGAATTACAAAAACACGTTATGCTTCGCAGAAAAAAATCAGATGTACTAAAAGAACTCAAGGATAAAGTTAGATACAAAGAAGTTATTGCAGCTGACACTGACTTTTATCTTGAAGAGCTTGATAAAATTTGGAAAAAACTTGAATCTGAACAAAAACAAGCACAAACAGAATTTTCAAAATCTGCATCATACCATAGGGCGATTCAAAGTGAAAGACAGATTGCAGGTCTTGCAAAATTACCTCATGTAATTAATTTTGTAAAAAATATTATGGAGATTGAAGAAAGTGTAGTCGTATTTTGTCACCATAAAGTGATTCATAAATTACTAAATGAAAGTCTTGAAGAGTTTTCACCTGTTGCTATTATTGGTGGGCAATCTGATGACACCCGACAGGATCAAATTGACAAGTTTCAAAGCGGTGAATCAAAATTAATGATTGCTGGTATCCGTGCTGGAAACGTGGGAATTAATCTAACTCGGGCAAAATATGTTATTTTTGCAGAACTTGATTGGAGCCCTGCAATCCATAGACAGGCTGAAGATAGACTTCACAGAATTGGACAAAAAAATACTGTTTTTGCATATTATTTGATTGGAAATGGAACTTTGGATGATCACGTTGCAAGTATTTTAGTTGATAAAAGTTATGAAATTGATGCAATTTTAGATGAGACTGCAGACACTTATGAAAATAAAGATAAAGCTGCATTGATTTTAGCACAAATTCAAAATAAAATTCTTTCAAAATAATTTTTTTAATTAATGCGATCTTTTTTAATTTATTTTTTTTGAAAAAACATTGATGACTACTTAGTATATTTCAAACCTAATCTAAAAATATGCTATTATTTCTTATAATTTTATGAAAACTTTCTGTAAATGTGGCTGTGAAATGCCATTAACTGATTATGAGTATAGAAAATGGAGTGGCTACAAGCGAGGTCATGAACCACTACCATGATTTTCTAAATTCACATCTAAAATAACATCTAACATTTTTTTATATTTCAAGTTTATTTTTTAAATTATTTAATTTTTTTATAATGTTGTCTTTTTCAATCTCAGAATTAGATATATTTTGTACATCTTTTTTAATTTCATCTATGATTTCTAAAATACCTCCATTTGATTTTATTTCCCCAAATTTTATTTTGTTGAATCCTTCTGTCTCTGTTTTATCCACTTCATGAATTCCATCTGGCAATATTTCATAAACTTTAATCAGTTTATTTTCTTGTCTCTGAGGTGACATTAGCAAAAATTCATTTTTTCTTAGTTTTTCTATTTCCACAATAATTTTATCTTCTGACATTCCAATAATTTCTATAATTTGATTTA
>CAJQRN010000030.1 GCA_905612295.1 uncultured Candidatus Nitrosopumilus sp. | reverse complement strand
ACACAACTTAAAATCTCTGCTGTAGCTGGAACTGAATCTGGTGGAATTAAAAATGGATCATCAAAACCTCCAATTACCCATGCATGGGGAATTTTTTTTAAAATCTCTGTATATCTTTTTTGTACGTATTTGTATAATGCTTCAGTTTCAAATGTAGCTAGTAATGGTACATAGTTTTTTACTGCATATGCTTCAATATCCATGCTTAATCTATAGAGATCCTCTCTTTTTGCCTCAAAATTGACAAATTTAGCATTTGTAAAATCCTCTAATGTGGATAATCCTGAATCCGTTGTTACATCCTTTAGACTATCTTTTGGTAACTCTGGACACTGAATTTTTAATTCTTCTATGAAACTTTTGTATTGATTACTCAATAATAAAAAAATCTTTTTCTGCTATTTCAATATTAATATCGTATATGTCTAGTGCTAATTTAATTTATTATGATAATTTAATCTAATAAATTATGCATTGATTTTAAATCTTTTTCAAATGGTTTTAGTATTTCTGGAATTTCAATTTTAATTGAATCTTTTAATGATAAATTTTGAGATTTTTTTTCATTCCAAACTTTGGAATTAAATTCTGATATTTGTTTAGTAATTTCTGTTTGTTCTTCTATGTTTTCAACATCAACCTGTTTTTCTTTATGTATACTTTCATTTGAATACAATATTTTCCAAAGATGTTCTGTAATGAATGGTGTAATTGGAGCTAATAATTTTAAAATTGTTGCCAATGTTTTATGAAGTGTAAATATCGCACCATCCCTTTCTTCATCTGAAAAATTAATTCCATATGCTCTTGCTTTGACCATTTCAATATAATGTGCTGCAAATACATTCCAGGTAAATTCTCTAATTGCAATTGCAGGAATAAAGAAATTATATTCTTCATAACCTTTCTTACATTCTTTTACTAATTTATCCAATTCAGATAAAATCCATTTATCTGAAGGATTTGTAACCCCTGAATCAATTACTGGGAAACTAGATAAAAATCTGGACACATTCCATAATTTACTTAAAATTTTCTTGTTGATTCAATTTTTTGTTCATTACATCTAAAATCGTATCCGTGATTAATTTCACTTGCACTCCAAAATCTAAAAGTATCTGCTCCTAATTTTTCAATTACTGGTAATGGATCTATTGCATTTCCTTTACTTTTACTCATTTTCATTCCTTTTTCATCTAAACCGTATCCCATTACCCAAGCTTCAGACCATGGTTTTTGTCCTGTTAATTCTTCACATCTCAATAACGTATAGTATAACCACGTTCTCACAATATCTTTTGCTTGTGGTCTTATTGATGCTGGATAAACTTTTTTGAAAAATTCCTCATCTTTTCCAAATTTACTAATGAAAAGTGGTGATACACTGGAATCCATCCATGTATCAAATGTTCTTTCTTCACCAATAAACTCTGTAGATTTACATTTTGTACAATTTGCTATTGGACATTTTTCATTCCAAGGTTTGTAATATTTTCCTGGTTCTGGAACATGTGGCTCTGAACACTTTTTACAATACCAAATTGGAATTTCAGTACCGTAAAATCGTCTTCTTGAAATTGGCCAATCAATATTAATTGACTCTAACCAATTCATCAAAATTTGCTTATGCATTGTAGGATGAAATGTTAATTCTTCTCCTATTTTTTTCATTTTTTCAACTTTTTCTTTTTGTTTAAGATAATATTCCTCCATTGGTATTATTTCAATTGGAGCTTTGCTTCTTTCTGAAATAGGAGTTCTATGAATAATATCTTCAATTTTTTCAACAAATCCTTTAGTCTCTAAATCTTCTATAATTTTTGTTCTTGCTTGTTTTGGTTTCAAGCCTGCATATTCGCCTGCAACTTCTGTCATTCTTCCATTTAGTCCAATTGCAATTATTTCCTCTAATTGTAATTCTCTAAATAATGCAACATCATTTTGATCACCATAACTACATACCATTACTGCTCCTGAGCCAAATTCTTGTTTAGCTGAATTATGAGTTGTTAATTCTACTTCTGCATTGGTAATCGGAACAATTATTTTTTTACCGATATATTTTGAGTATCTCTCATCTTCTGGATTTACAATAATTGTTCTACATGCGCAAAGTAACTCTGGTCTTGTACTTGCAATAATTATTTCCTGATCTGTATCTTTTATTTTAAATTTCATGTAAACTAATTTAGTCTGTATGTCTTCATGGATTATTTCTGCATCTGCAATGGTAGTTCCTGAAATCCAATCATAATTGTTGGGTCTATTTGCAAGATACACTTGACCTTTTTTCCATAAGTCAATGAATGTTGATTGCGTTAGTGTTCTATATTCTTCAGAATCCGTTCTATAGTAATTTGCAAAATCTCCACTAATTCCTAAACTTTTCATAATTAGAATCATTTCTGCTTCTAAATCATCTAAAGCATTTTTACACAGACCTAGAAATTCATTCCTGTCTGTTTCTCTCATTCTAATTTTGTGCTTTTTTTCTGTATACAGCTCTACTGGTAATCCGTTCCTGTCTATG
The DNA here is from genome assembly GCA_905612295.1 of uncultured Candidatus Nitrosopumilus sp. Classification (GTDB taxonomy): domain Archaea; phylum Thermoproteota; class Nitrososphaeria; order Nitrososphaerales; family Nitrosopumilaceae; genus Nitrosopumilus. The sequence continues at coordinate 1,404 of CAJQRN010000030.1, read as the reverse complement.
CCTATTGGAAAATATACGTTTTTTCCAGCCATTCTTGCGGTACGTGCAATCATATCTATTTGTGAATAATGTGCTGCTGCACCTATGTGCCATGGTCTACCTGATGGATATGGTGGAGGTGTGTCTATTGTAAAGTTATTTTCTTTAGGTGTAAAATCATAAATTTTGTCTTCTTCCCATTGTTTTAGAATATTTTTTTCTAATTCTGGATTCCATGCTTTCTCTGAAATTTTTGGTTCCATTTTTTTATCTTTCAATGTTAGAAATTATGTGAGATCCTTTGTTGTATCCTTCATAAATGTAAACCCCTACTGCTTCTACATTTGCTGGCATTTTTGGAACTAATAATTTTATAATTTCACTTGATAGATTTTCAACTGTAGCTTCTCCTTCTAAAAGATATGTTGTATCTTTTGGAACTTGTAAATCAAACATTCCTTTTGGTCCATCAAAATTAATTTGATAATGAGAATCATCCTCTTTTTTTAGATATTTTCTATTGATGAAAAATTTATGATCAAATTCGTTAACTACTTCTTTAATAATTTTTTTTGCTATTCCAAAATCAACAAGTAAATTATTTTTCATTTGACCCACTAATTCTACCATAACTGATGATGTATGCCCGTGTAGAATTGAACATTTTTCAACTAATGGAAGTATATGTGCATAATCAAATGAAAATGATGCATCTTCTAAAAATATAGATCCTGTTTGAGGTGTTTTATCATAAAATACTATATCTTGTAATTCTTTAATCTGTGCAACATATTTTGCATGTCCAATTGCCATAATTTTTTCCTCAGGAAAATCTTCTTTAAGTTGTTTATATTTTTCAATATCTTTATCGTTATCGATTACTTCGATTAACCCCTTTTCCGTTTTAAAATCAATTTTTACTTTAGTCCCATTTTTCAGTGTAATTTCATGATTGTACTCATAATCATTTTCTAAAAATGTGAGCATTTGTGCTACTGTTAATTCTGTTCTAGTTTTTAGTAAATTTCCCTTTTTGTCTATATACTTAAAATCTGAATCTAAAATTGTAGGGCTTGTAGTCATGTGACTTTTTTTGATTATGGATATAATATAAATTCTGTAATAATCTGACTGAATATAATTTTTTTACACTAAACTAATGAATTTAAAATTCTAGCAAGGTTGACATCATTTTTTGTAATTCCTCCTGCATCATGTGTTGTTAATTCTACTGTGATTCTATTGTATACATTAAACCATTCTGGATGATGATTCATTTTTTCAATTTCCATAGCTGCTCTAGTCATAAAACCAAATGCTTGGTTGAAATTATCAAATTTAAATTCTTTGTGTAGTTTATCATTTTTTACACTCCATTCTGGTAATTTTTTCAATTCTTCTTCTATTTCTAATTCTGATAATCTC
>CAJQRN010000029.1 GCA_905612295.1 uncultured Candidatus Nitrosopumilus sp. | reverse complement strand
ATGAAATTTAGTATAAAGTAACCCCATGTGATTACCATAGAATAACCCCGAATAAATAACTAGTTGAAATTCTAGGTATCAGGAGCATATTTTGGAAGATATGCCTGGCAGTAACTTACGATTGTAGGAAAAATTAATCCATAATCAATATCATTTTTAATAATTTTAAAAACACGAGAAAGTAATTGTTGTATCATTAAATGTTCATCGCGATACAATGTTTTTTTTGGATTTTTGATTGAATCTAAAATAGTAAAACCATTGTCAGTTTCAAGTAGACTTTTGAAAAGAGTAGTCGCAATCAATATTTTTTCATCAATATCTTTGCGAGGATAGTCAGTATCCAGCTTGCTAATCTTTAATTTTAGATCATGGAATGTCTTGTTAGTATTTTGTTCAAGATGCTGTTGTGATTGCTCTTCATAATTAGGATTAGAGACATAAAATTTCATGTTGCCTTTACTCTCTGCAACAATTATGCCTTTATTCAATAAGGAGTTTTTAGATTTTTCAAAAGTTGTTTTAGCCATAAACTCAGGGACAATTATTTTGACTAGAGCATTATGATGGGATTTAGGATTATTTTGAATGCATTGCAAAATAATTCTTTCACGCTCATAGATGTTAAAATTAGGCTCATTACGATTCATCATAACTAGGTCGACCTATATTAAACAGGTTGACTATTAAATTTTATTGTTAATGAAATAATATTGTTATCGAAATAATTCTAATTCCTGTAGGAGTTTAATCATGGAATGTTTCCAGCGTCTCATGGCATCAATATCATGAGGTCTATTATCTTCCAAAAGTTTTTTTTCTTTTAGTAATTCACTATATCTTTTATTGTCAACTTGTACCATAGTATACAAATTCTAAATTAAATGATAATTTAAGTTCTAAAACAAGATATTTACTTAAATTCAATAATTTATGAAAATCTCTAGATATATTAGAAAATAAAAACACAGATCATTTATCGAATTGACAATAAAACATGATGACAAAATACTAGAATTATCCGTTAAGTGGATCAGCATAGATGACATGATGAACGATCATAGTGGGGATAAGCAAGAAGTAATTCAAGCAGTGAATAGACTTGAGAATACAGGTTATTTAGAATCTAGAAGTATTAAAAATACAATTTTGTATAAAGAGCAAAATAAAGTTCAAGACCGCATACAATTTTCAAAAATGATGGAAACTTTTGTAATTAATCAAAAAAAAGAAATTGAAGACATCAGTACAATTCCTACAATTATGTTAAGTGACGGAAGTCAATTTGGATTTAGTAAAAAAGGTCTAGAGTTATTGGAGCATGTTCAAGAAGAAATAGATAGAGCCCACATGATAATTATTAGAACAGATTATCAAGATAAAATAAGATCACTACAGCATCCAATTGCAATTCAAAGAATAAAGAGATTAGAAAAACACATCAATAAAATTATGAAAATAATGTTAGACACATACAAAGATGTACGCTCCAATGTTGCAATACAAGAGTATTTTCAAGATCATACAGATGAATTAAAATTTAGAAAATAATTTAAAAATAAAATTAGTTTAAAATAAAATTAGTTTAAAATTAAACAGTTATTCTTTATCAATGAATTCGCCAACAACAGGTGGATCTGGAGCTAATCCTTTTCTTTTTCTAATATCTGCAACAGCAGATGCTAACATAGATTTTGGAACTTCAGTCCATTCCTTAAATGAGGTATTCCATGTTGCACGTCCTGCAGTCTGACCTCTCATTGCCTCAGACAATGTAAAAGTTTCAGAAGCAGGTATTTCACCAATGATGATACTAGATGCACCTTTTTGTTGCATATCGAGAACTTTACCACGTTTACCTGAAAGTATTGTTGCTACATTTCCAACTAAATCAGTTGGAACACGAACTTCAATAGCTAATGTCGGTTCTAAAACAGCAGTACCTGCAGTAAGCAATGAACCCATACATGCTCTACGAGATGCAGGGCCTAATTGAGATAAACCTCTGTGTGCAGTATCTTCATGGGGAACAAAGTGAGTAAAGATGAATTTACAATCTCTCATTTGTTCTTTGCAAAGAGGTCCTTCTTTCATCACATCATCAAATCCAGAATTGATAGAATCAGTTGATTCATTAACAAATTGAACACCTTTGGTTCCATTAATCAAAACATTTCCACGAGAATCCCATCTCATAACTCTTTTAATTGTATCAGTATCCCAACCAACGCCCTTTAGCAAATCAGAAACAACTTTCTTGTCTTTCATATCACTGATTTCACCAGTTCGTAACATATGAGCAATTTCAGGCTCTAATGGTTCTACTTTCATGAAAATTTTATTATGTCTATTTGGAGATTTTGCCATAACAGCATCACAACCACCTTTCACAGTTTCTCTATAGTTAATCAAAGGTTCAGATGTAATAATATCACATTTTGCATCTTGTATTCTGTGAGTTGCAACATCCAAGTGTAATACACCCATACCAGCAACAATTGTCTCACCACTCTCTTCGTCAATTTTAACAACGAGATTTGGATCTTCAATAGTTAATTGTCTTAAAATATCTACAAGTTTAGGTAAATCCTTAGGATGTTTTGGTTCGATTGCAATTTGGACAACAGGTTCTGAGACATATTTTACACCTTCAAACATTGGAATATCTTTTATTGAAGAAAGTGTATTTCCAGCTCTACATTCAGTTAATCCCAATAAAGCAGGGATGTTTCCTGCACCGAGTTCTCCAACTTGTTCTCTTTGGTTACCCATAAAGAAATTGACTGATTGAACTCGTCCTTCCCTTTTTTCATCGATAATGTGAAGAGTTTGTCCATCTTTGATAGTTCCAGAAAATAATCGTCCAATAGCAACAGGGCCTGCTGCAGGATCTAATACCATGTTTACAACCATCATGATTGTTGGGCCATCATCCTCACCAGCAAGTAAAGCCTTACCAACATCTGACTCCAAATCACCTTTCCAAATTTGTGGAATTCTGTATTTGATAGCATCTTGTGGTGCAGGATGGTGTTTTACAACCATTCCAAGAACGGCATCAGCCAATGGTGCTTTTTCTATAAGTTCTGGAAGTTTTTCAACAGTATATGCATCAATTACATCTTTAAAATTAATTCCTCGCTCTTTCATTAAATCAGCATTAATTGCCCACTTGTCTTTTGCAGATCCAAATGTTACACTTGAATCCTGAATAGAGACTTTCCATTTTTCTTTGTACTCAGGTTCAGCGTATGTGTCAACTAATTGATTAAAAGTAGAAACAACTTCAGCCAGTTGTGCTTGCATTTTTTCAGGTGTTAATCTTAGTTCTTTGATTAATCTGTCTACTTTGTTGATAAATAAAACAGGTCTTACTCTTTCTTCAAGTGCCATTCTAGTTACAGTTTCAGTTTGAGTCATGATACCTTCAACTGCATCACATACAACTACAGCGCCATCAATTGCCCTAAGACTACGAATTACCCTTCCACTAAAATCAACGTGTCCAGGAGTATCAATCATATTAATTACATATTCTTCATCTTTTTGAGCAAAAAGCAAAGTTACGTTAGCTTGGTAAATTGTAATTCCTCTTTCTTGCTCTTCTTTATCAAAGTCCATTGCAAGTGCTTTTCCAGCAGCTGAGGGTGCAATAATTCCAGAATTAGCCAAAAGACTATCACTCATAGTTGTCTTTCCGTGATCAACGTGTGCAATAACACCAAAATTACGAATATTCTTTTTATTTTTAATAATTTTCATAACCTCTGTAGTTGACTTGAATTTGGCCATTAAACAGAAAATCAGACGAGCATTATATAATGTATCTGATATTTAGGCGTAAAATCATATAATTAATTTTTCAATATTTGGCATAGATTATTTTAAAATAAAATGACAACCACATAACATCAAAAAATGATCGAATGGGTCAAATTTTGAGCGCCTACATGATTTTGATTTTTATTACGATTGTTTAGTAAACAAGTATGGAAATTTCCGTAGGTCATACACCAGATTCTGATGACGCATTCATGTTTTATGGAATGTTTACAGGAAAAGTACCATCGCCAGAATTTACAGTAAATCATGTAATTGAAGATATAGAAAAATTAAACCTAAAAGCAACTAATCCAGAATTAGACGTTACAGCAGTTTCAGTTCATGCTTGTGCATACATTCCAGGTTACACTATTTTGAGAAGTGGAGGAAGCTTTGGAATTAATTATGGTCCAATAGTTACAGCAAAAAAACAAATGACAATTGAAGAATTAAAAAAATGTAAAATAGCAATTCCAGGTAAAATGACATCAGCATTCTTGTTACTGCAATTAATGATTGGAAAGTTTGATTATGTTGAAATGAATTTTAGTGATATTCCAAAAGCTGTTGAATCAGGAGAAGTTGATGTGGGTTTAGTAATTCATGAAACTCAATTATCCTACGAACAAGAAGGAAATGTCAAAATTTTAGACGTCGGTGAGTGGTGGGATAAAACAACAAATGGATTACCAGTACCATTAGGAATTAACGTCATGAAGACAGAATTAGGCATGGAAACCATTGTAAAGTTTGATAAATATTTACAATCATCAATTGAATTTGGAATAAATAATTTTGATGATGCACTAGAATATGCAATGCAGTATTCTAGAGGGAAAGAGAGAAGTTTGATTGAAAAATTTGTAAAAATGTATGTAAATCAAGTTACAGTTAACATGGGAGAACCTGGAGAACAGGCAATTAGAAAATTATTTGAAATGGCAAAAGAGAAGGGGTTAGTTCCAGATTTTGAAATCAGTATAGCCACCAAGTAATTATAGAACTGAAAAAATAATCATACCATGTCAGACAGTCTTGATGGAGATGGAATTGGAGGGGCAGTTTTAGAAATTTTAACAGGAAATGCATTTAGATTACTTGTAAGCCACACTAGGAAAGACAATGTCGGAGATTATGGAAAAACTGAAAAAATAATCATGGGTTTGATTAAAGATTCAGAAGAAGGACAAAAACCAGAACAAACTAGAGAGGATTTAGAACGAGCATTAAAAGGGAAATTTGTTACATGCAAAGTTCAACATAGAGATACAAAAACAGACGCACTTGTCTGTAACGTGTTTGTTCAAAGACCACCAGAAGATTCAGTTTAATTTTTAAAATAAATTAAAAGTTATTTTTTTTCATTTTTTTCTTTCCACGTCTTTAAAAAAATATGGTGTTGTTCACCAATTGACGTTAAATTATAACCAACTTCACCTTCTTTTTTTATTATAGGTGTGGCAATTCCATTTTTAATCATGATCTTTAATGTAGGATTATTTTTAAACGGATATCCAGGATTTTTGTTTAAAATTTTAAAATAGTCTTTACCCTTTGTGGTTAATCTAAAAACAATATTTTGTCTATCCTTAGAATCAACAACAGGCTCTAAAATCCAATCATTGACAAAATCATGTAAAACTAAGTCATTATTTGATTCTAAATTAATTTCTCCCATATATCTAAAAAAACTATCCAGTATATGAAATTTGAATAAAGATATTTACTTTAAAAAATGCACATAAATGCTGATGATTATATCAACGGGTTCTATCTGATTTCCTCAAATGTGATGAAAGATACCGCCGAAAAGATGAAGCCTTACTAATATTACTAAAAAGAGTTTAAAAAAATAAACCACAGGTTATCTTCAAATATATTAGTTCAAGAAGAAATAACAGGGTAGACATGACAGAAGATGTATGTGATTTTTGTAAAGGTGTAGGCTCAAGTTCAACAAACGTTTGTGTGTATTGTAACGGTACAGGGGAATGGAATCAGGCTGCCCAAGCATATGTGAAAAATCATATTTGTCAATGCATTGTATTAGATAGGAAATTTTGTCCAGTATGTAACAAACCATGTCATCATGATACAAGTCTAAATCCAAAACAAACAATCGATTCAGGTCATGGAGGAATGTCAATGCCTGAAATGATAATGTGATGAAATAAAGAGTAAAAATAGCAAAAACATTACAAATAATATCAAATTAATTAAAAAAAATGACAAAATTTTACAATAGTTTAATTACAACATGAATTGATGAAATTTAGAAAATATGTCATACAATAGAGAAGATAGAGAAATGTTTGATGCAAAATGCGGGGACTGTGGAACGGATTGTCAAGTACCATTCCAACCAAAACAAGACAGACCTGTATACTGCAGAGAATGCTTCCAAAAACATAAACCAGAACCACGAGAAGGTGGTAGATTTGGTGGAAGATCAAATGATAGAGGTTCTAGATTCGGTAACAGAGACGAGAGACCACGAGAAATGTTTGATGCAAAATGCGGGGACTGTGGAAAGGATTGTCAAGTACCATTTAGACCAAAGGAAGACAGACCTGTATACTGCAGAGAATGCTTCCAAAATCACAGATAACATAAACAAATTGTTTTGAGAAAAACACTCGGAAATTTGTAACTTTTATTAGATTCACTATTTACAAACTCACGCAAATTTTAATTGAAAAATAGTTAGAAAATCATAAAAATAAATTCCCTAATATGTGATGAAATTTACTTAATTTCAACGATGGTACTGGTAAATAAAAAAATGTTAGCAGGAGGAATGCTAATGATAATTGTAGGACTGGTACTTACAATAAACATCAATGCAGCAATACCAATAGGTCAAGCAGGAATGACGGAAGAGGAAGTAATTGATTTACTAATAGCAGAACAGGAAAATGAAGATTACAATACATTGGCAGGTATTTTGTTTGGGCTAGGATTTTTACTAGTATTGATTAGTTTTGGTGCAAGAAAAAAGAAAGGTAAGCCAACAAAGCAAGTAGAAAAAAAAGTGGAATAATTAAAACATTTTAATCTTAAATTATTCTAAAAAATACAATGATTCAAGCAGAAATCAGCATATATCCAATAGCAACAAGAACTACGAGTGTAAGTTTTTACATTGCAAAAGCAATTGAATCAATTAAAAAAATAGAGGGTTTAAGATATGAAATTAATTCCATGGGAACTATTTTGGAATCAGATAATATCGATACAATCAACAAAGCAACAAAAGAGATGATTGAAACAGTTCACAATTTAGGAATAACCAGAACAGAAATAATAATAAAAATAGATTCAAGAAAAGATAAGCAAGTTAGAATGGAGGAAAAAGTTGAAGCAATTAAAAAGCAAATAGATTAAAATTCTTTTAAAATTCCAAAATGAGTATTTCTTTGGGCAGGTTTACGTCCAATTTCTTTTACCATAGTAGCTAATTCTTCAACAGATGAAGTTGTAGGTTTTCCAGCTGCACGATAAATCTCTTCACCAAATGCAGTTCCAACTAAATCACTTCCACCATTAGATAGGGCAACTTGAGCTAATTTCTTACCATACGCAACCCAATATACAGAGATATTGTTTAGGGTATTCGCAAGCATCAATCTAGACAAAGCAGTTATTCTTAAATCATAAACTGAAGAACACTCATTATTCACCAAATGTTCTTGCTCCAATTCAGTATTATCTAAACTAAATTTTAAAGGAATTAAAGTTACAAATCCATTTGTCTTTTTTTGTAGTTCACGAATTTTTATCAAATGATCAACAATGTGTTCAGGTTTTTCAATATGGCCATATAGCATAGTAACATTACTTTTAATGTCCATGTTGTGGGCTTCTTCAATAACATCAAGCCATTGTTGACCAGTACATTTACCTCGTACAATTTTTCCACGAACATCAGGGTGAAATAATTCTGCTCCTCCACCAGGCATTGAATCCAATCCAGCATCTTTTAAACGAGATAAAATTTCTTTAGTAGAATTTTTTGTAAGTTTGGATAAAAAATGAATTTCAGCAGCAGTTAATGCTTTAATATTTAATTCAGGGTGACTTTTTTTAATGGTTCTCATCATATCTTCATAATATTCCAAAGGAAGTTTTGGATGAAATCCTCCAACAATGTGAACTTCGGTGGCACCCATTTGTTTTGCAATTCCAACTCTCTGCTCGATTTCTTTAGGAGTTAAGGTGTATGCATCCTCTTCATCACCTTTTCTATAGAAAGCACACATTTGGCAACTAGCAGCGCAGACATTTGTATAATTCATGTAATATGATGCTGCAAATGTTACTGTGTCACCAACTAGTTTTTTTCTTGTTGAGTCGGCAACTGCACCAAGTAAATGTAAGTTATCATAATTCATTAATTCTAAACCATCTTTGTAAGATAATTCTTCACCAGCAAGAGCACGATCTAAGGCTTGAGAGTCACCAACAAGTTGTTCTAACATATTCCTAGTCCTAATTATTAGGATATATTCCTTGTACTATTAAGAAATAAGTAACCAGTTAGATACAGAATATCATGGTATTACCATTAGTTGACGAGCACAAACCAAAATGTTACTTGTGTCATGATGGTTTTGAAGATATTGAAAAACTAAGAGAGCATCAAAATACAAAACATAGTGAGTTCTTTGAATCTAATAAAAAAACAACTACAAGAGAACCTGCACCAGGCGATGTTACAGTATTTTAGATATTTTTTTCTTGTATTGATTTTAATAGTTCTTGAGCAGTATCCCGAGATATTTCTGCAAGATGGTAATGTTTGTCAATAGATAATGCATTTTTAAAATAATCTATCGCTTCAGCTAATTGACCTAATTCAGCTAAAGAGAGGCCTTTGTATGCAAGAGCCATAGGATGTTTTTTGTCAATTTCAAGGGCCACATCATAACAGTCTATAGCATCAGAGTATTTTCCATCTAAATGAAAAGCAGATCCTTTGTTAATTAAGGCATCAAGATTATCAGAAGATATGCTCAGTGCTTCATCATATGAGCGAATAGCAGATTTTATTTTACCCAAATTTTGTAAAGTAGTACCTCTATCAATTAGAGCATGAATATTTTTTGAATCTTCTTTTAATATTAAATTATAAAATAATAGAGCTTCTGAAAAATTTTCATCATCAATGCAATCATTGGCTTGTAAAAATAGTTCTTCTATTCGGCTATTCAATACAAAATGAGATATTTTGTCAATAATATAGTGATCCTCAGAGTAGGTTTCTTTTTTTAATAAAGAAAGTAACTCCGACATAATAACGATACATGGTATTTTTAATTAAAACCCAAGTGATTTCATTATAACCTGTCAAAAAAATTATAAATTAATTATAAAATACACATGAAAATAACAAAAAAATAAAAGATATTATTTTATCAATTTGGGTTAATTATGACATAATGCTAGTCATGAAATATCTATCTACCTTTCTGTAAAACATCGTTTGAAAACTTCATGTCAGTTTCAATCCAATTTTTAATTTGTTGTTTTGTGATATATGCAGATTCATCAATACAACCATCGGTAGATTCCAATGTACCGCCAAGATTTTCAATAAAATCTACTAATTCTTTTGAACATTTTTTACAAAATGATATGCCACCACCCCCAGTATATTGAACCACTGTGATGAATAGACTTGAGTCAGTATTGGAATTACAGTGACCACATTTTATTGGAACATGGTAAATTGGTTGTGGGTAAATGCCTTTGTTGCCAATTAGACAACTTAGACAATATCGTACTTTCCAATCATCATCAAGGTTAAAAAAATAATCTGCGTTCTCTTTTTCACAATCTCCGCATCTACTATTGCCATTGATGAGAAAGGGTTCTTTAGAATACCTTGTAGGTGTAAACAAGGATTTTTTGACCATGTGGAATGGTCGGGAATTGAAGTTTTAAAAGATAATGATATTTTTACACTGTTTCTAGGCGTAAAAAGTTATGAGAATAACATGTCTATCTTAAACAAAATTAGAATAGTAATTTCATGTTTGTTCCATGTACTTTGTGTAAGAAGATCATGCCGTTCAATGAAAGGAGAGTTAGAAACCAACATGATTATCATAGAAAGTGTGTTTGGCACGTTGCTCATTTAATTAGATTAAAAAATTTCTTCTAATGAAAAAAATAGACATGGCATAAGTAGTATTGAGAGGTACTGTGGTCATGATTTGTACTCTATGCAAACAAGAAATTGAATCATTTTTTCTAGTGAGAAATGATCATTCGTATCATGAGTGTTGTGCCATGACCTACGATAAAGATGAAAAGGCTGATTCGTACTTGGCAAATGGTTGTTGATTATCTAATCTTCAGTTAAGTCAAGACCCTTACTTTCTAATTCTGGAATATCTTCTGTAAAGTATTCTTCCAAGTCTATGATGTTTTGGTTGTCTAGTCCAACTTTGACTTTACAAAAGATGTCAAAAGTTCTTAGTGCAGTTTCTGCAGCTTGTAGTGAAGCCTTGGAGTTGGAGTTTGTGAAAATATCCTCCAACCAATCTTCTTTTGTCGTAAATTCCTTCCTCAACATGTTTTTTTGTATCATGTGCATATAAGACGAAGTCACAATATGCCAAGAGAGGTTGAATAAAAGATAAAAGATTACCTTTTACTCTAGGAACAATCACTACAGTGAGAATCAACACATACAGGATTATGTTTGCCATCTCTTGTAGGATATTCAGTATTTCTTCTTCTTTCAGTTCTAGTCATATCTATTATAGAACATTATAATTAAAAAAGATGTTCTAAAGTATAGGCATACTAAGATGCAAATTTATCTCGAGGATCAATTTTTAATGAATTATTAAAACATTCCATAGATTCGCCGTATCGACCTAAACTTCTAAGAGCAGTTCCTTTGTAGTTCCAAAGATCAGGATTACTTGGATTCAATAAAAGTGCCTGCTCAAAAAAACTAAGTGCTTTATCAAAATCACCAGATTCTAAGAAAAAAGTACCTTTCAATACAAGTTCGTCAGTATCAACCATGATCTTCATAATTTTTATTTGTATTAAATTTAAGGTTTAAAAAATTAAAAATTTAATGAATTTAAACAAATTTACAAGAATTTAACAAAAATTTAAATAATTTTTAGTCAATACACTGTATGACTTTAGATAGTTTAGACAAGAAAATTCTTAAAAATTTAACAGTCGATGCAAGACAGTCTGCAAGACAATTAGCATTGAAATTAGAAGTTTCGACAGTTACAATACTATCAAGAATTAAAAAATTAGAAAAAGAGGGGATAGTTTTAGGATATACAGCCATAATAGATCATGAAAGAATAGGATATTCCCTAACAGCTGTTATTGAAATCATAGCTAAAAATGACAAAATCGCAGATATTGATGAAGAAATATCAAAATTTGAAAATGTTTGTGGCGTGTATGATGTTACCGGAACTACAGACACCATAATTATAGCAAAATTCAAAGAAAGAAATGAATTAAGCACATTTGTAAAGGGTTTAGCAGTAATACCAAATGTGGAAAATACGATAACTCACGTAGTTCTAAATACTGCAAAAGAAAATTTCAGGTTAACATAGGAAAAATAAAATGAACGGATTTAAAATTATTGTAAGTTTTCTAATAATATTTGGAATAATACAAACATCATACGCTCAAACAAACGAATTGGTAGTTTCAGATGAAGAAAAAATAATTTTATTTACAGGATTTTCAATTGCAGTTATTGCAATATTTCTATTTTTGGCAAGGGATGTGATTTTAAGGAAAAAAACATCATACGATAAACAAGAACATGAATCAAAAAAAGATAGAACCTATGAAAAATATCACTCAGATTGGGGAGATGATTATGAAGAGATTGGTAAGCGAGGAAATAGTGAAGAAGAAACTGAATTTAGAGAAGGAATAACAAACAATAATTTACCAAATTATTATGATGTTCTAGGAGTAGAAACTAATGCAACAGCAGAAGAAATAAAGAAAAATTTTAGAGAACTAGCAAAGAAAACACATCCAGATAAAACAAAAGAGGATTCTGAAGAAGAAATGATAAAAATCAACAAGGCATACGAGGTTTTATCAGATAACATATCAAAAGAAAGATACGATAAATATCTAAAGAAAGATTAAACTAATTTTAGTTCTACAATAATCATACTAAGTTCAATTGAGTTCGGGGTTTGTACACTGTTTGTTAAATTAGTAAAAATATCAATAGGTACAATTTTTCCATTAGATTCAATTTCACTAGAAATTTTTAATTCACCAAATTCAGTATTAGGACCAAGCATTTTTTTGGTAAGTAATGGTACAACAGTAAGATCATCAACCATACCCCTCATTTTGTATGCAAATTTTTCTGAAAAATAAACACCACCGCGAGTTGTAGGTTCATTGACAGGTATAGAAGAATTTACAATAGAAACATCCATCAGAGGAAAAACTCTATCGTTAACAAGAATAGTAAATTTTGGAGAATGATCTAAACAATATTGCATAACATTTTCAAGTAAACTTGAATCCACAGACATTAAAAAAAGAATAAAAAGTAATTGTATTGAATCTTGTGATCAAAAATGCACAGATTTAGACATCATAGTAGTTATCCCCCATAAGACCTAGATCATATTTAAAAACCCAATTTGTGATCAAAAAATAATGCAAGAATTTGCAAATGCTCATTCAATGAGAAATAAAATTCTCAGTTTAATGACACAGCATGGATTAGAAGATGATTGTTATTTGGAAATGCTAGATTATACTATTGATTTATTTGAAAGTCAAGGTTTAGGGACAGAATATTATGGGTATCACAACATTAACCATGAATTAGAAGTGACATATGTCTCACTTTTAGCCATAAATCAAGAAAAAATTCAACTCACTGAAGAGGATAAAAAATATCTGTATGTTGCAGCATTATTTCATGACTTTGATCCACAAAAAAATGTAGATAAACCACACGAGGAAAGTGTTTTAAAATTTATTTCAACAGATAAAAAATTACAACAATCATTAACTTTTGCAAAAATAGATTTAGAAATAATTAAGGTGTTGATTTTACGTACAACATACCCATGGAGTGGAGAAATAAGGAAAAAGGCAGAGATTGAAATCAAAAAATGTTTTGAGAGATCAGAGATAGTAAAAAACAATCAACAAACTCAAAAACACATAATGGAACTTGGGAGGTATCTATCAGTAATAGATAGAATTAGCGGTTACCTATTAGGAGATTTTACAAAAGCTATGGAAATGGCAAAAATGAATGCACATGCACTTGCATGGAGACCTTCAATAATTGTAAGAACATCTGTAGCATATTTTGAAGAATTATTGAATAAAGAAACATTGATGCTAAAAGCAATTCTTAAAGAATTGCCAAAGGAAATGAGGAAAAATTTCTTTGACACAATTTTATCGTTTATGCGAATCAGAGAGCAAGAGGTAAGTATTCAGGCAAATTATTCATATGAAAATCTTAAATTAATTCCAACAATAGAAAACCAATCAATACAAGAGGATGCAGAGTTTGCACAAACATTGTACGACATATTTTTAGAATTACCAAAACCATTACAATTTGGAAAAGAAAATTTTAAAGAATCAATAAAAAATCCAGAAACAATAATCAACACACTCAGATTAAATAATAACAAAGGAGAGGTAGTTGGATTTGCCAAAGGAGGTCCACTGGAAACGTATCAATTACGTGAAGAAATAAGAGATGAAAATTTTGGTTTAAAAAATACTGTATTTTTAGAACCATTAGCCTTGAAAATGGGGTATTGGGGGTTGAGAGGCGGTAGTGAAATGAGACATCTGTTCATAATGCAGGCACATTCTATGAAATACAAATTCATGACAAGTTTTGCACTACGTGATGTAATCAGGGCAAGAATAGATAAAGAAGAAGCAGAGTTTGTTCAAGTATTTGATCCTGAAAGATGGGATTATTATCGAGTGAGACTCTAACATAATAATAAAAAATTAAAATCCGTTACGAAAAAAGTAGTTACAGAACATAAAAAATAAGATCAGATATTTGCCTATTAGTAAAAAAAGTTCAACAAGATCTCGCTAATACAACAAAGAGGCTAATGGAGTTATGACAATAGGATATTGTGTAAAGTGTAGAGACAAACGAGAAATCGGTAGTCCAGCACCATACACCATGAAAAATGGAAAACCTGCAATCAAAGGCACATGCCCTGCATGTAGTACAGCCATTTTTAGAATTGGTAGAGGATAAAATTTTTAATAAAAAAATTTATCTCGGCCAATCATTAGCAAGGCCATGCCATAGCGAAAGCAGTGGCGATGGATCTTTTTCTATTTCCTGAGTGATTCTGTTTTTCAATACAAAACAAAAATTTTCTAAGGCATCAGCTCCGCCATCAGCATAAATTTCACCACCAATTTCAATAATTCGAGTATGATTGTTAGAAATATTTGAAGAGTTAGGGTTTTGTAGACAAAAAGTCATTAAATCAATTAATTCTTCTTCAAGCATCATATCCATGAAAATTTTAGAGAGGTATTCTTAATGAATCTTTTTTGTAATTAAAGAAAAATAATTCCAAAAGCTTGTGCTACAATTGCAATTACTGTAGCAATTACAATTTTTTTGCCAAGACTTAATTTTTTTAAGGATTCAAAGTTCAGATTGTCAAAGGTTATAAAAAATTTCATTAATATGTTGTCATCAGGATAATTCTGAAAAACGATTACCTACATAATCCCAATTAATGATATTCCACCAAGCGTCAACATAATCAGATTTTTTATTTTGATATTTCAAATAATATGCGTGCTCCCACATGTCTAATCCAAGTAGTGGTGTTCTGTTAAGAGTCCACGGACTATCCTGATTAGGAGTTGTAATAATTTCAATTTTATGGTACAATGCATTAAAAACTAACCAGCACCACCCGCTACCCTGAATAGAAAGGGCTATTTCTGAAAATATTTTTTTGAAATTATTAAAGTTATCAAAATAAACATCGATTTGATCTTCCAGAGTTCCCCCAGGAGTTTTATCACCATTTGGGATCAACGTCTCCCAAAATAATCGGTGATTTTCAAATCCACCACCAAAAAAATTGATTGCAGATCTTCCAGATTCAGGAATTGAAGTTAATTCAGATAAAATTGCAGAAATATATTTTGGATGAGATTCAGCTCTTATGTCAATGAGAGATTTATTCAATCCATCAACATATGACTGATGATGTTTTGTGTGATGTATTTTCATAGTTTCAGCATCAAAAAATGGTTCCAATTCATCATATTCATAAGATAATTTTGGAAGTTGGTAAAGGACCATGTATTCTACAAACATAATCCACATATATTCTTCAAGCTGAAATAAAAATATGAGAAAATTAGGAACAATAGATTTAGAAATACTACATCTTGCAA
>CAJQRN010000028.1 GCA_905612295.1 uncultured Candidatus Nitrosopumilus sp. | reverse complement strand
TCCACCTGAATCAATTCCATCAACAACTTGAATTTTATATTTTTGTAATTTTTGAATATGATTTGCAAATCTTTTTTTGTTTCACCAGGACCAAAAATTACTATCATGTCTTCTTCCTTGAAAATAGATGTCATTGCCTGATGTACGTGCTCAAAAAATTTTTCAATATTAAAACTAGTTTTGTATCTCTTTCCACCAGCTCCAGAATAAATATTTGGCATAAATTCTAAGTGTGTTCCTCTTAATCTTGCAATTCCACAATCTGCAGTATCAATTGCAATTAAAATAAAACTTACTTGATTGTTACTTGATTTCAAAAGCTTTTTTTCAATCGGCGTCCATTTTTTCTTTGAAATTGTTATTCCATCATTAAGTTGTAAAATGAATGAATGATGTGAACCATGTGGTACTGATTCATTACTTGATTCTGAAATTATTCCTCCTATTCTTAATTTATCTAAAACTTCATCTAGTGAAATTTTTTCTACAGTTAATGCAATTCTAATTTTAATTCTTTCTCCCTTATCTGGTCTTGCATAATCTTGATCTTTTTTTAGAACTCTTGTTGTATCTCCAATAACTTTATCATTTTCTTTAATTATACGTCGTAAATTTAATAGATCTTCTGAATCTTCTGGAATAACTGAAATTAAATTTTCATCTATTGTCTTTGTAATCATGATATTGTTATAACTTGCAAAAAGTAAAGTGTTTACTTTGTTGTTTCAGTGGTTTTTGATTCTTCTGCTTTTTTCTTTAGATAATTTTCAACCCAATCTAAAGTAAGAACTCCAGCTTCTGCCAAGTTTGTTAAAGAATTTGGAGAAGCTTCACCTGTTACTTTACCTTCCATTCTTCTTATTTGACGCCATTTTAGAGATGTGTTTCCAGTTTTTGAATTATAAATTATTCCAAGAACATCTCTTGCATTCATAAATGTAATATCTCTAATTTTTTTCAAAGTTACTTTATCTGCGGCTTCAACGTATATTGCACCCAATTTGTCTTCCCTTTCTGCAAATACTTCAGCATCTCCTAGATAATTTTTTGGAGCGTAGGATCTACAAGTACTAGCGATGATAAATCTTCTAAAACTTTCAAGTGTTGCTGGTGTGCTGATTGTAACCATTTTGCTTAACTAACTATTGACCATTTATCAATCTTCTTGAAAGACTCAATAGGAATCTCTCTAAAAACTGCCTTACAGGCTGTGATGATCCCTATCCTTCTGATTAATGATGAGGATCTTGAGTTCTGAGCCTGCCTTATCATTTTAATGCTTGATCTGTATTGTTATTGTATGAAATTCTTAACTGAATATCTCACTTTTCAAATTAAAACACGAAGAGGGTTTGTCAATATTACTTCTGATATATCAAACCTAGTGTCAAAAAGTAAAATTCAAGAAGGTCTTTGTCTTGTTAATGCAATGCATATCACTGCAAGTATTTTCATAAATGATAATGAAAGTGGTTTACATCATGATTATGAAAAATGGTTAGAGCAATTAGCACCACATGCACCAATTGAACAATATGATCATAATAATACCGGTGAGGATAATGCGGATGCTCATTTAAAAAGACAAATTATGGGAAGAGAAGTTGTAGTTGCAATTACAAACGGACAACTAGATTTTGGTCCATGGGAACAAATTTTCTATGGAGAATTTGATGGTAAAAGATCAAAAAGAGTTTTAGTTAAAATTATTGGAGAATAATATTCTATCCAAAGTCTGCATCACGTTTTTGACTTTGTGATTCATTCTTTCTTGCAGCATCTCTAAATTCATCACTGTGATTTTGAGCTCCATGTCCACATTTTACACATGCAATTTTAAACCCATCATCATTTTTTTCATAAGTTTCACAACCACAGAAACATGCCATGCTTAATTCATTTTTTTAATCTGATATATCTTTTGGTATGTTTTTTTTATTTACAACATTCGCCCATTGGAATTTCATGATCGTGTGGACACTTTCTTGGATGTTTTAGCATTACACATAATGCATCTGTAAATTGTTTATTCATGTGATGCTCAATTCCACATACCATTTCTTCATCAATTTTTACTTTTAATGCACTTTCCATCAAGACTTCTAATAGTCTACTATTTCGCATCATGCTAGAACCAATTGTTTCTCCTTCTTCTGTGAGATTTACTCCTGCTTTGTTGTATTCTACAAGATTTTTACCATTTAATTTTTTTAACATTTGAACTACACTTGGCTGTCTAATGTTGAGCATTTTTGCAATTGTACTAATTTTAACATCTCCTCCACTTTCTTTTATATGCCAAATTGCTTTAAGATACATTTCAACATGTTCGGCTTCAGCAGTTCCAACAAATAGTGTTTCTTCTTCTAATATGTCCATACCTTATACCATCTTTGAATCTTTTAATAAATATTCAAAATATTGACGTGCAAATCCTGCTAAACCTGTATGATCTGCCCAAATTGCAATAACTTCTGAAGAATTTTCATTTGCTACATCTGGACCTAATAAAATTACAACATATCTTTTATCTGAAATTATTCCTCCACCAAATAGACCTTTTTTGATTTTTACATCTGCAACTCTTTTAATTGCTACAATTGATTCTTTATCTATTTTATCTGATGTAAGGATTGTAATTTTAACTCCCTTATCATGCAGTGCCCTTAATTTTGGTAATGCTTGTTTAACTAATTCTATACCCGCTTCAGGTAGTGTGATCATTACTTCATTTCTACAATTATCTACCATCTCTAAAATTTTAGCAGTAATGTTAGGTGCACCCGATAGTACCCATATGTCTGGTTTTTCACTTGTCCCACTTTTTTCATACAATGGAACTAGTTCATTTAAAATAATATTTTGATTTTCTAAAAATGTACTTTCCATTTTTTGTTTTGTACTTTCTACCCCTGTTGATGGTGATTTTGCCAAATATTTTGTTGGTCTTGAATCATCAGAACCGATCCATCCTTTTTCTTCTAAACTTCCCAACACTTCATATATTTTTGAATATGGTACACCTGATTTTTGACTAATATCTGATGCTGTTATCTCTCCTGATCTTAATAATTCTGAAAATGTTTTGATTTCATAACTTGTAAGGCCAATTTTTTCTAAAGATTTTTTCGTCTTATCTGATATGCTCATGCGATCATATCAATTATTTTTAATATTTAAACCCCTCATGAGTATCTACTAAATTTACAACGGGGGTTAGTGTCAAACGAATTATATACTGATTTTAGAATATTCAATATACAACCATGGCACTAATTCAGATTTCTAATCAATCAAGTAAAAATTTAAGTAAAAAATCTACTATCAGATTTACTCAGAGTATATGCCCTGACTGTAACATGATTTTAGATGCTGAAGTCTTTGAGCGAGATAGTCAAGTTTTCATGTCAAAAGTTTGTCCAACTCATGGTGAATGTGAGGAATTATACTTTGGTTCTTATGAAATGTACAAGAAATTTAGTACTTACTGGATGGATGGCAAAGGTGCACATTCTCCAAATGTAATGATTGACAAATGTTCTTGTCCAAATAATTGTGGTTTATGTTCAAATCACTTATCCCACAGTGGATTAGCAAACATGATTGTAACTAATAGATGTGATTTAACCTGCTGGTACTGTTTCTTTTATGTAAAGAAAGGTCTTGAAGGTGCTTACATGTACGAGCCAGATCATACTCAAGTTAGAGGTATGATGAAAACTCTAAGAGCAGAAAGACCAATCCCAGGAAACTCTATGCAGATTACTGGTGGTGAGCCAATGCTTAGAGATGATATTTCTGATGTTATTAAAATAATGAAAGAAGAAGGTGTTGAGCATATTCAAATGAATACCAATGGTATTAGACATGCAATGGATCCAGAGGCAGCAAGAGAAGTTAGACTTGCTGGATGTAACAACTTGTATCTTTCCTTTGATGGTGTAACTGCACGAACTAACCCTAAAAATCACTGGGAAATTCCATATGCTCTTGATAGTTGTAGAAAAACTGGTACTACTGTAGTATTTGTTCCAACTGTAATTAAATCAATTAACGACCATGAATTAGGTGGAATTATCAGATATGCACAAAAGAATATGGATATCGTTCATGCTGTTAACTTCCAACCTGTATCCTTAACTGGAAGAATGGGAAAAACCGAACGTGAGAAATACAGAATTACAGTTCCTGATTGTGTTCAAAGAATTGAAGAGCAAACAAACGGTGAAGTAACTGTTGATGATTGGTTCCCAGTCCCAAGTTGTATGCCACTAACAAATGTAATTGAAGCATTCTCAAGTAAACCAAAATATGAATTATCTATTCACTTTGCATGTGGTGCAGGAACATACATCTTTGAAGATGCAGATACAAAGAAATTCGTTCCATTAACTAAATTCTGTGATATTCAAGGAATGTTAGAACTCTTTGAAGATAAAGCAGAAGAAATTCGTTCTGGTAAAAACAAATACTTTACAATGCTCGAAGTTGTAAGAAAATTAAAAGGATTTGTAGATTCTAAAAAACAACCGGCAGGATTAGATTTAGCAAAAATGTTTGGTAACATACTCATGAAGAGATCATTTGATTCAGTTGGTTCATGGCACGTCAAAGGATTATTCCTTGGTATGATGCACTTCCAAGACAAATACAATGAAGATTTAGAAAGATTACAAAGATGTGATATTCATTATGTTACCCCAGATCTTAGAATAGTTCCATTCTGTGCATTCAATGTAATCCCAGAATGGTACAGAGACAGAATCCAAAAGAAATACTCTATCACCGTTGAGGAATGGGAAGAACGTGAAGGTGTAAAACTTGAAGATGGTCTATACAGAGGACTCATGAGACGTGGAGCCGGTGACGAACTCGCTGCTGGTTGTGCAAAGAGTGAGATGTTCCATGCTGCTGAACAAGCAACAATGTAAAACTGATTTTTTACAATAAATTATATCTTATTTTAAAAGAGTAATACTAGCTCTACATGAGACTGATTTAATGATAATAGAATCACAATTATTCAAAATTGGTAATTTTAATTTCAAATTAAACCATTTTTTAATAATTGGAATATTGATTTTATCATTTTCAATATCTCTTATGCTTCGCTCACAAATTCTAGATTATGGAACTGAACTACATGAATTTGATCCATTCTTTAATTTTCGTGCAACAGAATTTCTTGTAAATAATGGTCTTTTGGAATATCTTGATTGGCATGATACGTTAAGTTGGTATCCTAATGGACGAGATGTTTCAGCAACTTCGCAAATAATGTTACATCTAACTGCAGCAACAACTTATCAAATTTTTGCTAATAATATTGATCTATATGATTTTACAATCTTATTTCCTGGAATAGTTGGTGCTTTAACTACTATCATAATTTTTGCACTTGTTAGAGTAGTAGGTGGAACTACAGCGGGATTATTTTCATCTTTACTTTTTGCAATATCTGCACCCGTTATGATAAGAGGATCTATGGGCTGGTTCAAATCTGAACCTTTAGGATTATTTTATGGTCTATTTGGATTATATTTATTTTTAAGTGGAATTAAATCTCATAATAAAAAAATTTCAATTTTTAAATTAATTGGTGGTGGAGTTTTTCTAGCATTTGGTCTTGCGTCCTGGGGAGGAATTCAATTTTTTATAATTCCTATTGGAATTTTCATCTTTACTCTTCCATTTCTTCGAAAAGATT